>NZ_JBFBCG010000082.1:0-29864 GCF_040683105.1 Streptomyces sp. NPDC051020
GTTCAGCGGTTGACCGGTGTGGGTGCGGCGTCCTCCGCGCGTACCCCGCGCCACCGGCGTATCCGCTTACGGTCGTCCCGCTGTGAGTCGCCAAACCAACGGCGGCCGCCCACTAAGGAAGATCGGGGGTGCGCTCGTGCGGATCGGACTCCTCACCGACGGTGGTTATCCGTATGCGACCGGTGAGTCCAGACTCTGGTGCGACCGTCTGGTGCGCGGGCTGATGCAGCACGAGTTCGACCTCTACGCGCTCAGCCGCTCCGCCGAGCAGGAGGCGCAGGGCTGGGTACAGCTTCCGCCCCAGGTCAGCCGGGTACGGACGGCGCCGCTGTGGACGACCGGCGAGGACGTCCTGGGCGGCCCTGCCGGCAGGGGGCTGCTCGCCCGACTGGTGACCGGAAGGGGCGGGCGGTCGTACGGACGGCGCGAACGGCACCGGTTCACCGCGCACTTCACGGCGCTCGCCACGTCGATCTGCACGGCGGACGCGATCGTGGAAGCCGGCGGTGGCGGATCCACGGCCGGCGCCTCCGGCACACAGTTCACCGACGGGCTGTACGGACTCGCCGAACTGGCCCGCGAACACGGCGGACTTCCCGTGGCGCTCCGCTCCGAGTCCGCTCTGCGCGTACTGGAAGCAGCCTGCCGTGCCCCGGGCACCGGGCGGATCGTTCAGGCCGCGACCGTCCCCGACCTCCTCATCCTCGCGGCGGAACTGGACCGCGTCCTGCGCCCGCTCTCCCTCGACTGGTACGACGAGGAGAGCCTCGGTGCGGTCGACCTCTGCCACGCGGCGTCCGGCGGGGCAGCGGCTCTGCCCGGGCTGTTGGCCAAACGCTTCTTCGGCGTCCCGCTGCTGGTCACCGAGCACGGTGTGCAGTTGCGGACCCATTACCTCGCAGCGACCGTCCCACCCCTGGGTGCACCGGTGCGCGCCCTGCTTGCCGCATTCCACGGACGGCTCGCCACCGAGGTGTACCGGCAGGCCGCGCTCATCACCCCCGGCAACGCGCACACACGCTGCTGGCAGGAACGCTGCGGCGCCGACGGCGCCAAGGTGCGCACGGTCTACCCCGGCATGGAGGCGGACCGCTTCGCAGCCCTGGGGGAGAGCAAGGACGAGGGCGGCCCCGACACCCTGGTCTGGGTCGGCCGGATCGAGCCGTCCAAGGACCTGATCGCACTGCTGCACGCCTTCGCGGACGTACGGAAGGCCGAACCGGACGCCCGGCTGCGGATCGTCGGCGCGCCGGCGCCGGGCGCGGAAGGCGCCACGTACCTCGCGCACTGCCGGGCACTCGCCGCCCAGCTTTTCCCGGACGAGGCTGCCGACGCGCATGCCGTCGGCGACAACCCGGTCTCCTTCGAGGACATCGGCGGCGCCGAGGTCGCGGACCTCGCCGAGGCGTACGCGGCGGGCGGGATCGTCGTCCTCTCCAGCGTCGTCGAGGGCTTCCCGATCAGTCTTGTCGAGGCGATGTTCTGCGGCCGGGCCACGGTGTCGACGGATGTCGGCGCGGTCGTCGAAGTCATCGGCGGTACGGGCCTTGTGGTGCCCCCGCGCAACCCCCGGGCGCTCGCCGACGCGTGCATCACGCTGCTGCGCGACCCCGAGCGCCGTGCACGTCTCGGTGCGGCGGCGCGGGCCCGCGCGCTCGAACTCTTCGCCGTCGAACAGAACCTCGCGGCATTTCGCGGCATTTACCTGGAGCTGATCTCCCACTCCCCGGTGCGCAGGGAGGCGGACGGCGCCCCGCGCCCGTTCGCGACTCCACCCGAGGCCCTGGTCCTGGGCAGCTGGACGGTTCCCGCGCACACCCCGAGCTGGGCCATCGAGGGCGTGTGCGCGGGTGCGCGCGGGACGGCGGACCGCGATGTGTGAGCAGCAGAGGGACAGAAGGACGAGCCGGTCCAGCGGACTCGGCATGGATCACGGAGGATTTCCCATGGGCGGCCGCCCGACCGAGGCGCTCGACGTCCCCGGCACCCCGACGACCGACAGGAGCTGGAACCCCCGCTCGGAGGTCCTGGTCTCCGGACCCCGGGTCACGGAGATTTCCGCCCCGGCCTGGGCGCGGCCCGGGACGGGGGCGATGCCGGGCCTCGCGGGGGTGGGACCGCTGCGGCCGGTGGCGCTGATGGAGCAGTCGCCGGCGAAGGGGGCGGCCGAGGGGCCGGACTCCCCGCAGGAACGGGACCCAGGCGCGGATTCGCTGCGGAACCCGGCGCCGGATCGGGAACCCGCGCGGGAGCCGGACACGACCGGGAGTGCGGCACCCGACCGCCCCGCGACCGCCGGCGAGTTCCCTGCCGCCACGGGCTGGGCGCTCACCGGCGCCGGAACCGCCGATGTGCGTGCGGACCCCGCAGAGCCGGCACAGCCTGGTGCCGATGCGGCCGATGCCGCGCAGGTCGCCGGTGATGTGGCGGAGAGCGGAGGCGCGTCTGAGGACGGTGTCCTTACGCAGGCCGAGGCCGGCACACCGCCCGAGGCCGGAGCTCTCAAGCAGGCCGGGACCCCCGCCGGGCCCGCCGCCTGCGCCCCGGCGGCGGGCGAGAACGGGACAAGGACCGACACGCCCGCCGAGGTGCGGACGCGGACCGGGACACATCCCACAAGTGACGACGCACCCGCCGCCACCCCCCGGGCCCCCGAGATCGCGCACACCCGTGCCACCCCCGCACGCAAGCCCAGCGCCTCCCGGCGCGGGCCCGTCGATCCCGTGAAGACCCTCATGCACCGCCACCGCGACCTCTGCCAACGCGCTGTCGACCCGCTCGAGATCGCCGCCGGGCTCGAAGCCCACGGGATCACCGACCGCACTGCCGCCCGATACCGGCACCGCGATGTCTTCTCGCTCGCCGAGGAGCTCTACGCGCGGGTGCCCGCCGTGACAGGGGAGCCGGCGAGCGCGGCGCCTCCCGCGCCGGTGCGCGACATCGAGACGCGCGCCGTCTGGTCGCTCCTCGCGCTGCTGCCCGGTGCGGCCTGCACCGCGACCGCCGTCGTCCTGAAACTCACCGAAGGAGCACTCGGCGGTGGGGGGCGGCTCACGGTGACCCTCGTCGGGGCACTCGTCGCGCTCCTCGGGCTCGGCCTCTGCCTGCGGAGTGGGCCCCTGCGCGCCCCGGGGGGCCGCTCCTCGGCGGCAGCCACTCTGTCCGTGGGCTGGCTCCTCGGCTACGTGCTGTACGGCCAGGCGCTGCTCGACCAGGTCCTCAGCGGCGGCCCGGAAGGACCCTGGGCGCTCACCCCCGCACCCCTGCTGGGACTCGCGCTCGCCGTCGCCCCCGCCGCCTGGTGCGCGCACCTCTTCGCCGTGCACGCACACCGCAGACTCACCGGCAGCCGCGCACTGGAGGAGTTCGCAGCAGGGGTGCGCCCCCTCCTCTTCGGGACCGTCGCCCTCTTCCTCTGCGTGCTCTCGGGGCTGCTCCGCCTCGCCGAGCTCGGGTACGGAGGCGGCGGCTCCCTCGTCGCGGCCGCCGCGCTCGGCGTACTCCTCCTGCTCGCCCGGCTGCTGACCGTCCACGGCTTCCCGGAGCCCGCCACCACCGGACTCGCCGCCGCCTGCGCCGTCGAGGCGGCCGCCCCCGCCCTGATCCTGGCCGGGCGGCTGCCCGGCCTCCATGTCCTCGCCCGCCCCGTCGACGCGGTCATCGACGCGGGCGGCACCGGAGCCGTACCCGCCATCGCCTGCGGCGCAGCCGCGCTCGGGCTGCTGATCCACGCCACCGTCGCCCTTTCCAGGGCGTCCGCCCACACCACCGCCTGAGCCGCGATGAAGAGCCACTCCCCGTACGACCCCCGCGGAGCCGACGCCACGGGTCCTTGGCCCTCGCCCCGCTCCTTCCTCCACCCCACCTACGTGCGCGGCCTCTTACCGCTCACCACCTCCCCAAGGAGACACCGGACATGACCCCCCAATCCCCCGCACCGGCAGCCCGCCGTCGGCACGAAGGGGGCACCCGATGAGGGTTCTGCTGCTCGGAGCCAACGGGTTCCTCGGCCGGTTCGTGGCCGACCGGCTGCTCGCCGACCCCGCCGTGCACCTCACGGCGCTCGGCCGCGGCGACGACGCCGACGTACGGTTCGACCTCGCGGGCGGCTCGCCCGGAGCACTCACCCGCTTCCTGGACGCCGTCCACCCCGGCGTCGTCGTCAACTGCGCGGGCGCCACCCGTGGCGGAGCCCGCGACCTGACCCGGCACAACACCGTCGCCGTCGCCACCGTCTGCGAGGCGATGCGGCGCAGCGGCTGCACCGCCCGCCTCGTCCAGGTGGGCTGCTCCTCGGAGTACGGGCCCTCGCAGCCCGGCTCCTCGACGGCGGAGGACGCCATCCCGCGCCCGGGCGGGCCGTACGGCGTCTCCAAGCTCGCCGCCACCGAACTTGTCCTCGGCTCCGGCCTCGACGCGGTTGTACTGCGGGTCTTCTCGCCGGTCGGCCCCGGCACCCCGGCGGGTTCCCCACTGGGCCGGCTCGCCGAGGCGATGCGCCGCGCCATGCAGTCCGGCGACGGCGAGCTGAAGCTCAGCGGCCTCGGGGTGCAGCGCGACTTCGTCGACGTACGGGACGTCGCCCGCGCCGTGCACGCCGCCTCGCTCTCCGCTGCGCAGGGAGTTGTCAACATCGGCACCGGCCGAGCCGTACGGCTCCGCGACGCCGCCGCCGTGCTTGCCAAGGTCGCGGGCTACCCGGGTGCGCTCCACGAGCTGGACACGCCCCCCGCCCGGATGCCCATCGGCGCCCCCCGCACCTCCTCCGAGTCGGTCATCGAACACCTCTCGGCGACCCCGTCCCCGTACCCCGACGGCTGCGGCGCCTGGCAGCAGGCAGACGTCCGCACCGCCCGCGACCGGCTCGGCTGGCGGCCCCGGATCAACCTGGAGGAGTCCCTCGCCGACATCTGGATGGAGGCGGCATGCCGCATCTGACCAGTGCCGGATCGGCACGCAGGGCCGGTGGCGCCGAGCAGCTCGGCTTCGGCGTCCCCGGCTACGCGCATCCGCTGCTCGCCCCCACCGAATGGGCCGAACTGACCCGCCCCAGCACCCACGTGCACTGGGCGGTCCTCAACATCGACACCGGTCCCGGCGCCGGGCCCGACCCGCACTGTCTGGAAGCCGCAGGCCGGCTCCGCAACGCCCGCGAACGGGCCCTGCACGGCGAGACCGCGCAGGACACCGTCCGGGCGGGCGGCGGCCGGCTGCTGGGGCACCTCGATCTGGCCCACGGCGACCGTCCGTTCGACGAGCTGATCACCGACGCGCAGTCCTTCCTCGACTGGTACCGCGTCGACGGCTTCTACCTGGACCGGTGTCCCGCCGACCGCGCCGGCCTCCCGGCGGTCCGCCGCCTCACCGGCACGCTCGCCACGCTCGTCGAGGACGGGCTGCTGGTGCTCGGGCACGGAACCCATCCGTATCCCGGCTACGCCGAGACCGCCGACCAGATGGTCACCTTCTCCGGGGCGTGGACCGACTACCGCTGGTCGCAGGTGGCGGAGTGGACCGCCGCCTACCCGCCGGGACACTTCGCGCACTTCGTGCACGGCGTTCCGCGCACCCACCTCGACGAGGCCCTGCGCATCGCTCGCTGGCAGGGCGCGGGCACGATCTTCTTCACCGACCGCACCGTGCGGAGGGGCAGCAGAGGACAAACCGATCCATTCGCGGCGCTGCCCGGGTACTGGGACGAGATTGTCTCGCGGATCGGACCTGGTATCTCGGAATGACAGGGGGCGTGGCAGTGTTGCGGCAAGAAGAACCGTACGCAGATGAAGTACGTAGAAACCGACCACCTGCATTGTTGAGGTTCCTGTGTCGCTGCCACCCCTGGTCGAGCCAGCTGCTGAGCTCACCGTCGACGAGGTCCGCAGGTACTCCCGCCACCTGATCATCCCGGATGTCGGGATGGACGGGCAGAAGCGGCTGAAGAACGCGAAGGTGCTCTGTGTGGGCGCCGGCGGTCTCGGCTCGCCGGCCCTGATGTACCTGGCCGCGGCCGGTGTCGGCACGCTCGGCATCGTGGAGTTCGACGAGGTCGACGAGTCGAACCTGCAGCGCCAGATCATCCACAGTCAGTCCGACATCGGCCGTTCCAAGGCGGAGTCCGCCAAGGACTCGGTCCTCGGCATCAACCCGTATGTGAACGTGATCCTTCACGAAGAGCGGCTCGAGGCCGAGAACGTGATGGAGATCTTCTCCCAGTACGACCTGATTGTGGACGGCACGGACAACTTCGCCACCCGCTATCTCGTCAACGACGCCGCGGTACTGCTGAACAAGCCGTACGTGTGGGGTTCGATCTACCGCTTCGACGGTCAGGCGTCCGTCTTCTGGTCCGAGCACGGTCCCTGCTACCGCTGCCTCTACCCGGAGCCGCCGCCCCCCGGCATGGTCCCGTCCTGCGCCGAGGGCGGCGTGCTGGGCGTGCTCTGCGCGTCCATCGGTTCCATCCAGGTCACCGAAGCCATCAAGCTGCTCGCCGGTGTCGGCGACCCGCTGGTCGGCCGACTGATGATCTACGACGCCCTGGAGATGCAGTACCGCCAGGTCAAGGTCCGCAAGGACCCCGACTGCGCGGTCTGCGGCGAGAACGCGACCGTCACCGAACTCATCGACTACGAGGCCTTCTGCGGCGTCGTGTCCGAGGAGGCCCAGGAGGCGGCGCTCGGCTCCACGATCACTCCGAAGCAGCTCAAGGAGTGGATCGACACGGACGAGAAGATCGAGATCATCGACGTCCGTGAGCCGAACGAGTTCGAGATCGTCTCGATCCCCGGCGCGAAGCTGATCCCGAAGAACGAGTTCCTGATGGGCAACGCCCTCCAGGACCTCCCGCAGGACAAGCGCATCGTCCTGCACTGCAAGACCGGCGTCCGTAGCGCCGAGGTCCTCGCGGTCCTCAAGTCGGCGGGCTTCGCCGACGCGGTGCACGTCGGTGGCGGCGTGATCGGCTGGGTCAACCAGATCGAGCCCGAGAAGCCGGTGTACTAGGGCGAAAAGCTTCGAAGGGGCCGGTCCGCGTCAAGCGGTCGGCCCCTTCTCCATTCTCTCCGGCACGAACAGGTCCTGCCGTCCGCCGGGACCTCCGTCCAGGACGTACGCGTCCACCGCCGACGTCACACAGCCGCTCACGCCGTACGAGCCGTGACCCTCGCCCTTGTCGGTGAGCATGATGCCGACGCCCTTGCCCAACTCGTTTGCCATCCTCCGTGCCCCTCGAGAAGTACGGCGTGCGACGGCAGGCCAGGGCCGCTGAGCCCGGCGTGATCCGGAGGGGGCGCGGACGCCGCCGCCGACAGCTTCAGCGGCAGACGGTACCGGCTGCCGGGACCGTGCCGTCCAGCAGGTAGCTGACCACCGTCTTCTTCACACAGGCGTTGCCGCTGTTGTACGCGCCGTGCCCCTGGCCCTCGAAAGTCATCTGCACCCCGACACCCGGGCCCAGCTCCTGCGCCATCGCCTGTGCGCCCTTGTACGGGGTCGCCGGGTCGCCCGTGTTACCGATGACCAGGATGGGGGCCGCGCCGGGAGCGCTGACGTCCGGGGTCTTCCACGCACCCGCGACCGGCCAGGCGGTGCACTGCATCAGACCCCAGCCCAGATAGTCGCCGAAGACCGTCGACGCCTTCCGGAACTCCGGAAGCAGCGCCCTCGTCCCGTCGACGGTGAACCGCTGCTTCGAGTCGGCGCAGTTGACGGCCGCGTTGGCCGCCGTCGAGTTGTCGTAACGGCCCGTCCGGGAACGGCCGTTCAGCGAGTCGGCCAGGGCCAGGAGCAGCGCGCCGTTCCCGCCGTCCGCCTCGTCGACCCCCTGTTCCAGCAGCGACCAGGTCTCCTTGGAGTAGAGCGAGGCCGCGATTCCGGTGGTGGCCTGGGACTGCGTCAGCTGCCGGGAGCCGAGCCCTGGGATCGGCTGCTTCTCCAGCCGGTCGAGAAGTTCGGCGATCCCGTGCTCGACCTCCTTCCCGGTGGTTCCGGGAAGCTTGCAGGCGGCGCCGCGATCAACGCAGTTCTGGGTGAAGTTGTCCAGCGCCAACTGGAAGCCCTTCGCCTGGCCGAGGGAGGACTGCTCGTAGTCCTCGGTCGGGTCGACGACCCCGTCGAACACCGCCCTGCCGACCTTCTCCGGGAACAAGTGCGCGTAGACGCCGCCCAGTGCGGTGCCGTACGAGACGCCGAAGTAGTGCAGCTTGTCGTCGCCGAGCACCTGGCGCATCAGATCCACGTCGCGGGCGGCGTTGGTGGTGCCGACGTAGGGGAGTTCGGAGCCGGAGTTCTTCTCGCAGGCCGCGGCGAACTTCTTCTGCTGGTTGAGGAAGGCCTGCTCCTCGGCGGCGGTGTCCGGGGTGACGTCGCTCTGGAAGCGCGCGTCGAGCTGTTGGTCGTTCTCGCACTTCACCCCTTCGCTGCGGCCGACCCCGCGCGGATCGAAGCTCACCAGGTCGTAACGGGTACGGAGGTTGGCGTACGTGGGGCCGAAGGCGGGCAGCGTGGCGACGCCGGAGGCGCCGGGGCCGCCGAAGTTGAAGATGAGCGAGCCGATTCGCTTGTTCTGGTTGACGGCCCTGGCGCGGATCAGCGCCAGCGCGATCGTGTCGCCGCCCGGCTTCGCGTAATCGAGCGGGACCTTCATGAAGGAGCACTCCCAGACGGCGCCGCCGGGGAGGGGGGTCGGGGCGGTTCCGCCGCCCTGCGCCGTGGACGGGGCCTGGCAGGGCTTCCACGTCAACTTCTGGGAGGCCAGGTCGGCTGCTCCGGATGCGTCGGCGGTGTTCGCCGCGTGCGGAGGGTTCTTCGTACGGTCCGTACCGGTGGCCTCGTTGCCGCTGTTGTCCGAACAGGCGGTGAGGGGCAGCAGAACGGTGGCGGTGGCCGCGAGGGCCGCGGCGCGCAGAGCAGGAGAGGTCCTCATCGCCCCATCGTGCGACGGCGCGCGGGGCGGCGCGCGGGACACCGGTCCAAGTGGGTGGCCCAGGGCACCCGGGTACGGACCGACCCGGGGGAGGGGCCGTGGGGGGTTTGGCGGCGGCGTGTCAGAGGGCGCCCTTGCGGGTGAGGCGGTTGAAGCAGAGCCAGCCGGGCAGGACCGGCAGCCACAGGGTCATCAACCGGAACAGCAGCACGGCGGGCGCCGCGACCTCCTTCGGCAGACCGACCGCGATCAGTCCCAGCGTCAGCGCGCCCTCGACCGCACCCATACCGCCCGGCGTCGGCGCAGCCGACCCCAGTGCGTTGCCGGCGAGGAAGACCACCGCGATGCTCGCGTAGCTGAGCTGCGGAACGTCGGGACCGCTGAACGCCCGGATCGACGCGTCCAGGCACATCACGAACAGGCCGGTCAGCAGCAGCATGCCGCCGATACCGGTGAGCAGCTTCTGCGGGCGCTGCACGACATCGAGCATGCGCGGTACGACCCCGGCGAACAGCGACCGCAGGCGCGTCACGACGAACTTCCGCAGGAACGGGATCGCGGTCACCACCAGGACCAGCACCGCGACCGTCAGCAGTCCGGCGATCACCGTCCTGGACGGGGCGAGCGACGGAGTCTTCTCGGTCCCGGTCAGGTATCCGAACGCGGCCAGCAGCAGGATGTGGCAGCCGAGCCCGAACAGCTGGGAGGCGCCGACACTTGCGACGGCGAGCCCCGGGCGTACCCCGGAACGCTGCAGGAACCGCGTGTTCAGCGCCACACCGCCGACCGCGGGCGGCGCGACGATCTTCACGAACGAGCCGGCCACCTGCGCCAGCACGGTCTTCCCGAACGGCACCCGCTCCGGCACGAACCCCAGCAGGCTCATTGCCGCCGCGATGTAACTGAGCGCCGAGAACCCGAGCGCCGCCGCCACCCAGCCCCACTCCGCCTGCTCGACGACCGCGCCGAAGTCGGCCTGCGTGACCTGCGAGATCAGGAAGTACGCGGCGATCGCACCGGCGATGAAGCTGAGCAGCGTGCGCGGCTTGATCCGCTCCAGCCGGACCGGCTCCACGGGCGCCTGCGGCCGGATCAGCAGCACCTGGCGGCGGATCTGGGTCAGCAGATCCTCCTCCCGGGCCTCGTCCAGGGCATCGTCTATCGCCCGCTTCTCCGCCTGCTTCTCATTGCGGAGCGCCTTGCGGTCGGCGGGGACCGACGCCTGTGCCTCCTGGGTTTTGGCGAGCTTGGCCGCGTCCGACGCCGCGATCACCGCCTCGCGCTCGCGCTGAGACCGCTCACGGGCCAGCCTGCGCAGCGCCGCCCGGGTGGAGCGGCTGAGGGCGATCGGCTGGAGCAGCGGCAGGCAGTTCGCCACGGCATCGGGGTCGAGGACCTCGAGCGCCGCCGCGACGGCCCGCTCGGCCCCCACCCGCAGACCCGTGGTGGTGAGCAGCTGCGCGATGTCCATCCGCAGCACCAGATCACCGGCCGCGATCTCGCCGCCGCGCAGATCGGTCACGAA
The DNA here is from genome assembly GCF_040683105.1 of Streptomyces sp. NPDC051020. NCBI lineage: Bacteria > Bacillati > Actinomycetota > Actinomycetes > Kitasatosporales > Streptomycetaceae > Streptomyces > Streptomyces sp. NPDC051020. The sequence goes on from NZ_JBFBCG010000082.1 coordinate 10,449, forward strand.
CACCGTGCCGGAACGATCCACCAGGATCGCGTCGCCGGTGAGCCTGCGGTGCGCGATCCGCCGGGACTGGAGCGACTTCACCTGCCGCCAGGCGCCGCGCACCAGGTCGTCGGTGATCTCCACGTCCTCCAGCGCATCGAGGGAGCGCCCGCCGATGTGCTCGTACACCAGCATCACGGCGTCGGGACCGAGCTCCGAGGTGGCGATCAGCTTGGGGGCGTTGGCTCCGGCGGCGATCGCCGCGTACGCGAGGAGCGCCTCCTGCTCCAGCGCCTGACGCAGAGACTGGAGGGATTGGCGCTGGGTGATGCCGCGCAGGGTGAGTCTGCGCCACACCCGGTAGAAGAAGCCCTGTGCCTGCTGTTCCCGGTCGACGACCGTCACATCCAGCGGTGGACCGTCCTCCAGGGAAACCAGATAGCGGCGGCCCCGGTCGCTCGGGTCGCCGGAGTCGGGGGTGTCCTCGGCGCGCATCGCGGTGACCGGGCGGAAGCCGACGTGGCGCAGACCGGCCATCAGATGCTGACCGGTCGGCCGGACGTTCGGCGAGCCGACCGTGTACAGCGTGCCGTACGCGACGGTCCAGCCGATCAGCACGGTGAGGACGATCGAGAACGGGGTCGTGTAGCCGCCCACCAGCATGGCGAAGGTGTCGAGCAGCAGCACCACCCACAGCACGACCCGCCAGCGCGGCCGTCTCGCCATCCCGACCGCCGTCATGTAGGCGATCACGGGTGCGAGATAGCCGTGTACGGGATCGGTGAGCGCGGCACCGGGCTGAGGCTGGGTGAGCGCGTCCTGAATGGTGCCGGGGGCGGATTTGGCGACCCAGAGGTCGGTGGCGAGCGTCACCCCGTGCGCGAGAACGGCGGCGAGGACACCGTCCGCGATCCGCAGCCCGTCGCGTTTGATGAGCCGCTCGATGGCGAAGGCGACGGGCACCAGCAGCACCGCGATGCTGGAGACCAGGCCGGCGAGCTTGATCAGAACGTCGGGTGCTTGGTCCGTGCCCTTGGTGATGTCGTGTTCGAGACCGGTGGTCGTGCCGTGGGCGAACGCGGCGATGGAGAACAGGACGGCGATCGCCAGGACACCGACGAGGAGCCGCATCAGGTCGGAGGGGCGGTGCACCCGGGCGGGGAGCAGCGGCTCGTCACCGGAGACCCGGTCGGCCTGTTCGGCCTCGGCGACGGTCGAGAGGGTGGAGCCGACCAGACGGTGCGGAGCGGAGTCCCGCTCTTCGCGCTTCTGCGTCGGCCGCTGCTGTTCCCGCTGCTCTTCCGGGCGCTGCTCGGCGTCGGAGGCGTCGGCTGCCTTCGGTGGCTGCACGCCCTGCTCCTTCGTCGCCTCTGATTGGTCTTCGTGGTCTCGTATCACCGGTCACCGCCCGCATGATGGTGGCATGGCCTGGAGACAGAGGGGGGTATCAGGGTGCACTGCACGGTCGCGCGATGCGCAAGATACGCCCCTTTGCTCTCGGGTGCACACTCAGTGAGTGCACGCCTACGCGACCCTCGGCCGAGCGCCGGGCCGGACTGTCGGTGGCATACGGCACCATGGGCCGGATGAGCCAACAGCGGACGAGCGGCGACGGGGCGAGGGGCGACCGGGCGCCCGACGCGTCGCCGGAGTACGACGCACTGCCGGAGTACGCGGAGCGCGTGCTCGATGTCGCCGACCTGATCCCACCCGGCCGTGTCATGACGTACGGCGATGTCGCGGAGTGGCTGGGGGAGGGCGGCCCGCGCCAGGTCGGCCGGGTCATGGCGCTGTACGGCGCCGCGGCGCCGTGGTGGCGGGTGGTGCGGGCCGACGGGGCGCTGCTGCCCGGTCATGAGCTGCGGGCGCTGGACCACTACCGCGAGGAGAGCACCCCGCTGCGCGAGGCCGCGCGCAATGCTGAGGGCCACGTGCCGCGCCTCGACATGAAGCGCGCACGGTGGGACGGCGTGACCGGTGGGCACGGGGGCACCGACCGGAACGAGGACCAGGACGGGGTCGGGAGAGCTCACACCTGACAGCTTCCGCCATTTGGCCCCATGACGGGCGCAGCCGGGCCCGTTCGATGGACGAAAATACCGGCGTGACCTGCCGTGCGACGCGGAACGTGACGTTCGACGCAGTGGACCCGCCGCATCCCACGCTCCCGCTGGCGTAGCGTCGACAGTTCGCGACAGGCACCCCCGCCCCCCACCATCAGCACCCCCCAGGACCGGCGATCCACGTGAGCTCCTCCTCCTTCACCCGGCACAGTCCGTACCGTCAGGCACGGCAGGGGGTCCCCCCACGCCCGCCGGGGCGTAGGGGGAGGACCACGGGCGCGTACCGACTGGTGCGCACCCGGCCTGGTTCCGTTGACCCTCCTGTTCTGGACGCAGCGCAACAGTCGGTGGTTGATCATCCCGGCGGCCCGCTGCTGGTCCTCGCCGGACCGGGCACCGGCAAGACGACCACGCTCGTCGAAGCGGTTGCCGCCCGGGTCGCGAGGGGCGGCGACCCTGCCCGCATTCTGGTCCTCACGTTCAGCCGCAAGGCGGCGGTGGAGCTGCGCGACCGGATGGCCGCCCGGCTCGGTGCCGCCCGCGGCCCGCAGGCCACCACGTTCCACTCCTTCTGCTACGCACTGGTCCGCGCCCATCAGGACGCCGATCTGTTCGCCGACCCGCTCCGGCTGCTCTCCGGACCCGAGCAGGACGTCACCGTCCGCGATCTGCTGGCCGGCCAGCTCGAACTGGAACAGGAGGGCATCGCGCACATCCGCTGGCCCGACGAGCTGCGGGCCTGCCTGACCACGCGTGGCTTCGCCGACGAGGTACGCGCAGTGCTCGCCCGCAGCCGCGAGCTGGGCATCGGCCCGGATGCCCTCGCCGAGTTCGCGCGCCGCACCGGCCGCCCGGACTGGGGCGCGGCCGCAGCCTTCCTCGCCGAGTACCTCGACGTGCTCGACGCGCAGGGAGTGCTGGACTACGCGGAGCTGGTCCACCGGGCGGTGCTCCTCGCCGAGCGCCCCGAGGTGTCGGCGGTGCTGGCCGGGGCGTACGACGCGGTGTTCGTCGACGAGTACCAGGACACGGACCCGGCGCAGGTACGGCTGCTGCACGCGCTGGCGGGCAACCGCGGGAGAGCGCCGGGGGCCGGCGGCGGCCGGGACCTGATCGCGTTCGGCGACCCGGACCAGTCGATCTACACGTTCCGGGGCGCCGACGTGAACGGCATCCTCGACTTCCCGGAGACGTTCCGGCGGGCGGACGGCGGCCCGGCCCCGGTCGGCGTCCTCACCACGTCGCGGCGCTCCGGCGCACAGCTGCTGGCCGCCACCCGGCTGCTCACCCGCCGGATGCCGCTGACCCGGCTGCCGTCGGCGAAGGTCCGAGCCCACCGGGAGCTCGCCGCGGTGCGCGAGGGCGGGCGCGTCGAGACGTACACCTACCCGACCGCCTCCACCGAGCTGGACAACATCGCCGACCTGCTGCGCCGCGCCCACTTGGAGGACGGCGTGCCATGGAACGAGATGGCGGTGCTGGTACGTGCCGGGGGCCGCACGATCCCCGCGGTGCGCCGCGCCCTGACGTCGGCGGGTGTGCCCCTGGAGGTCGACGGCGACGACCTCCCGCTGCGCCACGAACCCGCTGTGGCCCCGCTCCTCACCGCCCTCCGCACGGTCGCCACGGCCGCGCTGCACCGCACGACGGCTGCGGAGCCGACGGCCCCGGACGACGGCGCCGCCCCCGCGCCCGAGGAGCCGGCCGCCCCCTGGCTCGACACCGAGACCGCCCTCACCCTCCTCACCTCCCCCCTCGGCTCCATGGACGCCGCCGATCTGCGCCGGCTCGGCCGGGCGCTGCGCGACGAGGAGCGGGCCACCGGGAACCGGGTACCGCCGCCCTCCGGCGAGCTGCTGGCCCGCGCGCTCGCCGAACCCGAACGCCTCGTCGCACACGACCCCGCGTACGCCCGCGGTGCCCAGCGCCTCGGCGCGCTGCTGCGCAAGGCACGCGAACTCCTCGAAGGCGGCGGCACCGCCGAAGAGGCCCTGTGGGAGCTGTGGGCGGGCACCCCCTGGCCGGGGCGGCTCGAACGCGCCGCGCTGCGCGGCGGTGTGGGCGGCCGCAACGCCGACCGCGATCTCGACGCCGTCTGCGCACTCTTCGACACCGCGGCCCGCGCCGAGGAACGCACTGGTGGCCGCGGCGCGCTCAACTTCCTCGAAGAGATCGACGCCCAGGACATCGCCGCCGACACCCTCTCCAAGCGGGTCGGACGCCCCGACGCCGTACGGCTGATGACCGCGCACCGCTCGAAGGGCCTGGAGTGGCGGCTGGTCGTCGTCGCCGGGGTGCAGGAGGGGCTCTGGCCGGACCTGCGCCGCCGCGGCTCACTGCTCGAAGCCGACCGGATCGGCCGCGACGGCCTCGCCGAACCGCTCACCCCGGGCGCCCTCCTCGCCGAGGAACGACGCCTCTTCTACGTGGCGGCGACCCGCGCACGGGAGCGGCTGATCGTCACCGCGGTGAAGGCCCCCGCCGCCGACGGCGACCAGCCGTCCCGCTTCCTCACCGAGCTGGGCATCGAACCCCGCGACGTCACCGGACGCCCGCGCCGCCCGCTCGCCGTCGCCGCGCTCGTCGCCGAGCTGCGCGCCACCACCGTCGACCCCGATGCCTCCGACGCCCTGCGCGACGAGGCCGCCCACCGGCTGGCCCGGCTGGCCGCGCTCACGGACGACGAGGGGCAGCCGCTCGTGCCGTCGGCCCATCCGTACCGCTGGTGGGGGCTGTACGAGCCGACCCGTTCGGCCGTCCCGCTCCGCGACCGGGACCACCCCGTGGCGCTCTCCGGCAGCGCACTCGACCAGCTGGCCAACACCTGCGCCCTGCAGTGGTTCCTGGGCCGCGAGGTGAAGGCGGACGCCCCGGCGACGGCCGCGCAGGGCTTCGGCAACGTCGTGCACGTACTCGCCGACGAGGTCGCCTCCGGCCGTACCCCCGCCGACCTGGCGGTCCTGATGGAGCGCCTCGACTCGGTCTGGGACGGGCTGGTCTTCGACGCCCCCTGGAAGTCGCAGCAGGAGAAGGAACAGGCGAGGGTCGCCCTCGAACGCTTTCTGCGCTGGCATGTCATGGACCGCACCGGCCGCACCTCCGCCGCGAGCGAGCACGACTTCGACGTGACGCTCGAAGCGGGGGAGTACGAGGTACGGATCCGCGGCTCCATGGACCGCGTCGAACGGGACGCCGACGGCCGTGCCTACGTCGTCGACTTCAAGACCGGCAAGCAGTCCCCGACGAAGGACGAGGTCGCCCGACATCCCCAGCTCGCCGTGTACCAGCTGGCCGTCCGGGAGGGGGCGGTCGACGAGATCTTCGACGGCCACCGCCCCGCCCCCGGTGGCGCCGAACTCGTCCAGCTGCGGCAGCCGGCCCCGAAGAAGGAGGGCGGCGACGCCCTTCCTAAGGTGCAGGCCCAGGAACCGCCCACCACCGAGTGGGTCTCCGACCTGCTGGCCACGGCCGCGGGCCGGGTCCTGGACGAACGCTTCACCCCCACGACCGGCCGGCACTGCACCCACTGCACGTTCCGGGCCTCGTGCAGCGCTCAGCCCGAGGGCCGCCACATCCTGGAGTGACCGGGCTGCGGCTCCGGCCGGCCGCACGTTGTCGGCGCCCCCGGTTAGCCTCTGTGGGGTGTCCTCACGTATCACCGATCCCGAGCAGCTCAAGGAGCTCCTCGGGATCCCCTTCACTCCGGAGCAGACGGCCTGCATCACCGCGCCGCCCGCCCCGCAGGTGATCGTGGCCGGAGCCGGGTCGGGGAAGACCACGGTGATGGCGGCGCGCGTGGTGTGGCTGGTGGGGACCGGGCAGGTCGCCCCGGAGCAGGTACTCGGGCTCACGTTCACGAACAAGGCTGCGGGCGAGCTCGCCGAGCGCGTCCGCAAGGCACTTGTCGCCGCCGGGGTCACCGACCCGGACGTCATCGACCCGGACAACCCGCCGGGCGAGCCCAGCATCTCCACGTACCACGCCTTCGCCGGACGGCTCCTCACCGACCACGGGCTGCGCATAGGACTCGAACCCACCACGCGCCTCCTCGCCGACGCCACCCGCTACCAGCTCGCCGCCCGCGTGCTGCGCGAGGCCCCAGGCCCGTACCCGGCCCTGACCAGGTCGTTCCCCACTCTTGTCAGCGATCTGCTGGCACTCGACGCCGAGCTGGCCGAGCATCTCGTACGCCCCGAGCAGCTCGTGGAGTACGACACCGAGCTCCTCCGCGCGCTCGCAACGGCCCGGCTCACCAACGCCGAGCTGCGCAAGATCCCGGAGACCGCCGAGGCCCGCCGCGAACTCCTCTCACTGACCCGGCGCTACCGCGACGCCAAGCGCAGCCGCGACCTCCTCGACTTCGGCGACCAGATCGCACTCTCCGCCGAGCTGGCCCTCACCCGCCCCGAGGTCGGCGCCATCCTGCGCGACGAGTACCGGGTCGTCCTGCTCGACGAGTACCAGGACACCTCAGTCGCCCAGCGGCTGCTCCTCTCCGCCCTCTTCGGCAGCGGCCCCGACGGCACCGCGACCGGGCACCCCGTCACCGCCGTCGGCGACCCCTGCCAGGCGATCTACGGCTGGCGCGGCGCCTCTGTCGCCAACCTCGACGACTTCCCGCACCACTTCCCGCACGCCGACGGCGCCCCCGCCACCCGGTACTCCCTCAGCGAGAACCGCCGCAGCGGCGGCCGCCTGCTGCACCTCGCCAACGGGCTCGCCGAGCCGCTGCGCGCCATGCACGAGGGCGTCGAAGCGCTGCGCCCCGCCCCGGGCGCCGAACGCGACGGCATCGTCCGCTGCGCCCTGCTGCGCACCCACACCGAAGAGATCGACTGGCTTGCCGGCTCGATCGCCCATCTCGTACGGACCGGGAAGGAACCCGGCGAGATCGCCGTGCTGTGCCGCACGGCGGGTGACTTCCCGGAGATCCAGGCCGCGCTCGTCGCGCGCGACATCCCCGTCGAGGTCGTCGGCCTCTCGGGGCTGCTGCACCTGCCCGAGGTCGCCGACCTCGTCGCAGTCTGCGAAGTCCTCCAGGACCCCGGTGCCAACGCCTCCCTGGTCCGGCTGCTCACCGGGCCCCGCTGGCGGATCGGCCCCCGCGACCTGGCCCTCCTCGGCCGCCGCGCCCGCCTCCTCGTCCACCGCGCGGCTCACGCGGACGACGCCGACTTCGATCCCGACCGCCGGCTCGCCGAGGCGGTCGAAGGCATCGACCCGGCCGAGGTGATCTCGCTCGCCGACGCCCTCGACACCTTCCTCGAATCGAGCGGTACGGAGGACGACGGGCTGCCGTTCTCCGCCGAGGCACGCGTCCGCTTCGCCCGCCTCGCCACCGAACTGCGCGAGCTGCGCCGCTCGCTGGCCGACCCGCTCATGGACGTCCTGCACCGGGTCCTCGCCACCACCGGTCTCGAAGTCGAGCTCTCCGCGTCGCCGCACGCGCTGGCCGCCCGCCGCCGTGAGACCCTCGCCAACTTCCTGGACGTCGCGGCCCGCTTCGCAGCAGTCGACGGCGAGGCCACGTTGCTGGCCTTCCTCGGCTTCCTGCGCACGGCCGTCCAGTACGAGAAGGGCCTGGACCACGCACTGCCCGGCGGCGAGAACACCGTCAAGATCCTCACCGCCCACAAGTCCAAGGGCCTGGAGTGGGACGTCGTCGCCGTGCCCGGCCTGGTCACCGGACAGTTCCCCAGCGGACAGTCCCGTGACGCCTGGACCTCCCAGTCCAAGGTCCTTCCGCACGCCCTGCGCGGCGACGCACCCACCCTGCCCGTCATCCACTCCTGGGACGCCAAGGGGCTGGGGGGCTTCAAGGAGGAGATGAAGGAGCACCAGCACACCGAGGAACTCCGGCTCGGCTACGTCACCTTCACCCGGCCGCGCAGCCTGCTGCTCGGCTCCGGCCACTGGTGGGGGCCGTCGCAGAAGAAGCCGCGCGGCCCGTCGGACTTCCTGCGGGCGCTGTACGAGCACTGCGCGGCCGGACACGGCGAGATCGAGGAATGGGCGGACGAGCCGGCCGAGGACGAGGAGAACCCGGCCCTTGCGGAGGCGGCCGCCGACCACGCCTGGCCGCTCCCGCTGGACGACACGGCGCTGGCCCGCCGCCGGGCGGCCGCAAAGACGGTGCTGGCCCACCTGGAGACACTGGCGGGGGAGTCGGCGGCGGGTGCGGCACCGGGTGCGTACCCCGTGGCACCGGACGACCAGCGGTATGCCGATGACGAGCCGTACCCGGATGACGAGGCATACCCGGACGAGGCCGCGGACTGGGACTCCCTGTCGAGCGAACCTCCCGCGGACCCCGCCCCCCGCGTCCCCGCCGCCCGCACCCCCTCACGGCTCACCCCGGAGGAGACCCGCACCCTCGCCTCCTGGGACCGGGACCTCGATGCCCTCACCGGTGAGCTGCGCCGCGCCCGCGCCACCGTGCGCGAGGTCCTCGTGCCCGCCTCGCTCTCGGCCACGCAGCTGCTGAGGCTCGCCGACGACCCCGACGGCTTCGCCCAGGAGCTGGCCCGGCCCATGCCGCGGCCGCCCGCGCCCGCGGCCCGCCGGGGCACCAGGTTCCACGCCTGGGTGGAGGCCCGCTTCGAGGAGTTGCCGCTGCCCATGCTCGGCCCCGACGAGCTGCCCGGCGGCGACGGGAGCGACACCGACATCGCGGACGAGGCCGACCTCGCCGCACTCAAGGAGGCCTTCGAGCGCACCCCGTACGCCCACCGCACCCCGTACCGCGTCGAGACACCGTTCCAGATCACGCTCGCGGGCCGCGTGGTGCGGGGCCGGATCGACGCCGTATACCGCACGGAAGATGCGGACGGGGTCACCTACGAGATCGTCGACTGGAAGACGACCCGTCACACCCCCCACGGCCACGAAGACACCTCGGCCGTCCGCACGGCCGACCCGCTGCAGCTGGCCGTCTACCGCCTCGCCTGGGCCGAACTGCACGATGTGCCGCTCGACTCCGTCACCACCACGTTCCTCTTCGTCCGCACCGGAGAAGCCGTCCACCCCACCGATCTCCCCGGCCGGGCCGAGCTCGAACAAATCCTGTGGGACGAGCCACCTCCCGCAGGCCGATAGGCTCAAGACCATGAGCGACACCCCGGACAGCGCCGTCCGTACGTATATCGAACAGCACCGCACAGCCTTCCTCGACGACCTCGCCGAGTGGCTGCGCATCCCCTCCGTGTCCGCCCAGCCGCAGCACGAGGGAGACGTACGGCGCAGCGCCGAGTGGCTGTCCGCCAAGCTCAAGGAGACCGGCTTCCCGGTCACGGAGGTCTGGGAGACGGCGGGCGCCCCCGCCGTCTTCGCCGAGTGGCCCTCCGAGGACCCGGACGCCCCGACCGTCCTCGTCTACGGCCACCACGACGTGCAGCCCGCCGCCCGGGAGGACGGCTGGGACACCGAGCCGTTCGAACCGGTGATCCGGGACGGCCGGATGTACGGCCGCGGCGCCGCCGACGACAAGGGCCAGGTGTTCTTCCACACCCTCGGCGTCCGGGCCCACCTCGCCGCCACCGGCCGCACCACCCCCGCCGTCCACCTCAAGCTCCTCGTCGAGGGCGAGGAGGAGTCCGGCTCCCCGCACTTCCGCGCCCTGGTCGAGCAGCAGGCCGCCCGCCTCGCCGCCGACGCCGTGATCGTCTCCGACACCGGCATGTGGGACGAGACGACCCCGACGGTCTGCACCGGCATGCGCGGTCTCGCCGAGTGCGAGGTCGAGCTCCACGGCCCCGAGCAGGACATCCACTCCGGATCGTTCGGCGGCGCCGTCCCCAACCCGGCGACCGCCGTGGCCCGCCTCGTCGCCGCGCTGCACGACGCGGACGGCCGGGTCGCGATCCCCGGTTTCTACGACGGCGTGACGGAACTCACCGATGCCGAGCGCGCCCTCTTCGCCGAGCTCCCCTTCGACGAGGCCGGCTGGCTGCGTACCGCCAAGTCGCAGGCCGCGACGGGCGAAGCCGGCTACTCCACGCTGGAGCGCATCTGGGCGCGCCCCACGGCCGAGGTCAACGGCATCGGTGGCGGCTACCAGGGCGCCGGGAGCAAGACCATCATTCCGTCCTCCGCCCTCGTGAAGATCAGCTTCCGGCTGGTCGCGGGCCAGGACCCCGATCACGTCCAACAAGCCGTCCGTGCCTGGGCGCAGACGCAGTTCCCGGCCGGCATCCGCCACCGGATCACCTTCGCCCCCGCCACCCGCCCGTGCCTGACCCCGCTGGACCACCCCGCCCTGCAGGCGGTGGCCCGCGCCATGGGACGGGCCTTCGGCCAGAAGATCCTCTTCACCCGCGAAGGAGGCTCGGGGCCCGCCGCCGACCTGCAGGACGTGCTCGGCGCCCCCGTCCTCTTCTTGGGTATCTCCGTACCCTCCGACGGCTGGCACGCCCCCAACGAGAAGGTGGAGCTGGACCTCCTGCTCAAGGGCGTGCAGACAACTGCCCACCTCTGGGGCGAACTGTCCGCCGCACTCCGCTGAATCCTCTGAACACCCGATCCGTCCCGGGGAGTAGGAAGCACCTGTGAGCACCTTCGACAACGCCACCACCGACCGGCCCATTGGTCTCACCGCGCGCAGCGGCATCGACCGCGCCGCGCACCACCGCCTCGACGAGGCCTGGCTCTCCGCCGCCTGGAGCCACCCGACCACCCGGGTCTTCGTGGTCTCCGGCGGGCAGGTGCTGATCGACGACACCGCAGACGGCGGCACGGAGATCGTCATGACCCCGGCCTTCGAGGCCCCGGTCACCGAGACCCACCGCTACTTCCTCGGCACCGACGTGGACGGCGTCAGCTACTTCGCGCTCCAGAAGGACTCGCTGCCCGGCCGCATGGACCAGCCGGCCCGCCCGGCCGGGCTGCGCGAAGCCGGACTGCTTCTCGGCCCGCGCGACGCGGGGCTGATGGCGCACGCGGTGGCGCTGGAGAACTGGCAGCGGCTGCACCGCTTCTGCTCCCGCTGCGGCGAACGCACCGTCATCGCGGCGGCCGGCCACATCCGCCGCTGCCAGGCCTGCGGCGCCGAGCACTACCCGCGCACCGACCCGGCGGTGATCATGCTGGTGACGGACGACCAGGACCGCGCCCTGCTGGGCCGTCAGGTGCACTGGCCGGAGGGCAGGTTCTCGACGCTCGCGGGCTTCGTCGAGCCCGGGGAGTCGATCGAGCAGTCCGTCGCCCGCGAGGTGTTCGAGGAGGCGGGTGTGACGGTCGGTGAGGTCGAGTACATCGCCAGCCAGCCCTGGCCCTTCCCGTCCAGCCTGATGCTGGGCTTCATGGCCCGGGCCACGTCGTCGGAGATCAACGTCGACGGCGAGGAGATCGAGGAGGCGCGCTGGTTCTCCCGTGAGGACCTGACGGCGGCCTTCGAATCGGGCGAGATCCTGCCCCCGTTCGGCATCTCGATCGCGGCCCGTCTGATCGAGCTCTGGTACGGCAAGCCGCTTCCGAAGCCGGGCAGCGTCGGCTGACACACGGTGCGGGGCGGGCGACGGGGCACGCGCGGCCGGGTCGCCCGCCCGTCACTGCCACCTGATTCCTCCCTCCAGGGCGCTCTGTCCGTTAATCTGGCCCTGGGCCGTGACTGGCGCTGAGGTGGAGCACCACCGGGGAGCGGTCCGACGGAAACACTCGACAACCGTCGATGCCGTGCGCCTGGGCGATTCATCGTGATCCTCGTGATCCTTGTGACGCTCAGGAGTGAAGCGTGGCCCAGACACAGACAGCCCGTCCGATGGACGGCACCGCCCTCGCCCGCCGCATCATCGAGACCAGCGCCGCGACGGCGGCGGAACTCCGGCTGCGCACCGGGAAGGCCCCCTGTCTGGCGACCGTTCTGGTCGGCGACGACCCGGCGTCCGTGACCTACGTCCGGATGAAGCGCCGCCGCTGCGAAAGCGCGGGCATCGCGTCACGGCACGTGGCCCTTCCCGCCACCTCCACCACACAGGACGTGGTCGACGCGGTCACCGCACTGTCGAACGACCCCGATGTGCACGGCATCCTGCTGCAGCATCCCGTGGGTCCCCACATCGACGAGCGCGCCGCCTTCGAAGCGATCGACCCGGCCAAGGACGTCGACGGGGTCACCATGCACTCGTTCGCGGCGATGAGTTTCGGCCTTCCCGGCTTCGTCTCCTGCACACCCGGCGGCATCATGCGCCTGCTCGACGCGTACGAGGTCGACCTCGCGGGAAAGCACGCGGTCGTCGTGGGCCGCAGCGCCATCCTGGGCAAGCCCGCCGGGATGCTGCTGCTCGGCCGGGACGCCACCGTGACGTACTGTCACTCACGGACGGCCGACCTCCCATCGATCGTGCAGCAGGCGGACGTGCTGCTGGCCGCGGTCGGCAAGCCGCGCTTCATCGCCGGTGCGGACATCAAGCCCGGTGCGGTGGTGCTCGACGCCGGATACAACGACGGCAATGTCGGCGATGTCGACTTCGAGACCGCGGCCGAGCGGGCACGGCTGATCACCCCGGTCCCGGGCGGCGTCGGACCGATGACCATCGCGGTGTTGCTCGAACAGACAGTGGCCGCGGCGGCCCTGCAGCTCGGGGGCGCGGCGTGAGCTGACGCCCGGTTGTCCGGCACAAAAATGCCGGCCGGCTCGCGGGCACGGACACGCCCGCCGCCTTCCGGTGGACCGGAAGGCGGCGGGCGTGTCTGCAGGCCCGCTGCCGCTAGGGCGTGTGTCGAAAGTCCCGTCTGCCGGGCGGCGTCTGGCCCCCACGCTCGCTGCGTTGTCGGGCTCGCCCCGATACGCCCAGTATCGGGGCGAGCCTCCGCCTTGCGATCGCACGCACCAGACACCGCCCGGCCCGCCCTACGGGCGGACAACGCTACTTTCGAAACACGCCCTAGACGCCTGAAGGATGAGTGTGGTCGGGGCTTCGGCGGGGCGGCAGCAGTTGGCTCGTGGCAATGAGGAGGAGACCAATGAACAAGAGGGCGTTTCCGCCGAAGAAGCGGACCTCCCAGGAGGGGCTCGGCAGGATCCGGAAGTAGAAGAGGCCCTGTATGAGTGGGGATGCGCCCGTTGCCAGTGCACCGAGGCCGTGGAGCTGAGGTCTGGTGACGTGGCGGCGCGCCATGGGCAGGATCCATCCAGTGCGGAGCGTCACGATCCCCCATGCGATCGCCAGCAGACCCACGAGCATGTTCGCTCCTGCCACCCATGCCATGTGTCTGCTCCGCTTTCCCGTCAGGTGAGGTGCGGAACGCGCACAACGCCCGTTCCGGAGTCGCCCCTATGGTTGCCGGACCTGGTGGGACCTGGCAATGCCGGACCTTGGCAATCTCGGACGCGTTTCCACTGCCGTTGCGACCACTGGATGCCGGCGGGGCGCAGATGCCGACCGTCTCGCCGACCCCGTTCCCCGAGTCAAACGTGCAGCGCACAGTGGCGCGACATGGCCACCAACGCGCGCCACTCCCGGTCGCACTCCTCGCCGTCCTCGGCGAGCCCTTCCATGGCACAGGCCTGCGGTGCGCGCTCAAGATCCGTCGGAAAGTGACCAGCCGGAATGCCGCAGCGCCGGACGAGCGGCACCACCGGCATGGTCACGGCCGGGAGTCGGCCGAGCACCACCGCCCCGGCTGACGTGACCGCGTGCTGGACGAATGGGCCGTTCTACCAGATGGATTCGACCCATTCCGGGTGGTCGATGAACGGGTTCCTGTTGTGCTGGTACTGGTCGAATATGACGTCGTTGCGCCGCCTCTCGAAGGTGTCCGGCGGGTCCTCCTGGCTCCACTGCTTCAGCACGGAGAGCCTGCCGATGTTCGGCGCGGAGCCGTTGTTCACCTTCTCGTTCGGTTCGAGGTCGGCGAAGGCGTCGTCGCCCTCGTACCGCACCGCCATGTAGAGGATCATGCGGGCGACATCACCCTTGGCCGCATCACGCGGCTCGAAGGAGTCGCCGTCGGTGTAGTTGCCCGGCGCCCCGCTCACCGCGCTGCCGCCGTTGTCGAAGTCCTTGTTGCCGCGGATGGAATTGACGGTGACGTCCTCGGGGCGCAGGTGGTGGATGTCGGTGCCGGGTCCGGTGGCGGTACCGAAGTTGCCGTGCGACTTGGCCCAGACGTGCTCACGGTTCCATTGGCCGACCGAGCCGCCGTTGTCGCTCTTCGGCTTGGAGCGCCCGGAGTAGATCAGGATCACGTTCGAGGAGTTGGCGGGGTCCTGGTCGGTGTTCTTGAGCGCGTCCCAGACCTGGCTGTACGAGATCTTCGACTGGACGCTGATGATCGAGTGCAAGGCGCTCTTGAGCTGGGTTCCGGTCTTGCCGATTGCGCTCTGGTAGTACGTGTCGCCGAGCGTGGTGAGCGGTGTCGCGGTCGCCGGTGCGGGCCGGGGCGCGGCTGGCGTCGCCGGTGCGGCGGCGGACGTGCCGGCGAGAGCCGCGAAGGCGGCGAGGGTGGCGAGCAATGGGCGCCGGTAGTGAAGGCGGTGACGGGACATGTGGGGTGTCCTCTCCGGGGCATGCGGCACCGCGACGCCGTCACAGGGTGGGGCGGCGCCGTGGTGGTCGTGTGGTAAGCGGTCAGCGGGAGCCTTCCACGCGCACCGTGATCAGGGGTGAACGCTGCGCACTCATCATGTGCAGGTCAAGCGAACCCTTCGGATGCGCTCCTGGAGCCGCAGGGCGAGAATTGCCGCAAGGACGAGGAGGCGGTATGAGCGAAGACCCCGAATCCGTATCCGTATCCCTGGCCCGGGGAGTGACCCCGGACAGCCTCTTGCACACCGGCGGGAGCGACAACGCGTCGGCAGAGGACCTGGTGCTCGCCTCCGGGCGGGACCTGACTCCGCAGAATCTGGAGTGGGCACAGCGCCGACTGGCACGAGAGGGCCGGGCGGCGATCGAAAAGCAGCTGCCATAGCGGGCGGCCGGTGCGGTGGGGAGTGTGTGGGTGCTCCCCGCCGCTCGGCTAGCCTGAAGGCACAATGAACCGTTTGACGACGTCAAAGGGCGATTACGAGCTCGCCCGCTACCCCGAGCACCCGCGCGACCCGTTCCGTGCCTGGGACGCTGCCGACGAATATCTGCTTCGGCAGCTGGAGGGGGCTGACGGTGCGACCCCGGTCGAGCTGACCGGCACCGTGGTCGTGGTGGGCGACCGCTGGGGTGCCCTGAGTACGGTGCTGGCCGGGCACCGCCCCGTACAGATCACCGACTCGTACCTCGCCCAGCGTGCGACCCTGGCGAACCTCGCCCGCAACGGCCATGACGAGGACGCCGTACGTCTTCTGTCGGCCAGGGACACCCCGCCGGACCGGATCGACGTCCTTCTCGTGCGGGTTCCCAAGAGCCTCGCGCTCCTGGAGGATCAGCTGCACCGGCTCGCGCCCGCCGTGCACGCCGGAACCGTCGTCATCGGCACCGGCATGGTGAAGGAGATCCACACCTCCACCCTCAAACTGTTCGAGCGGATCATCGGCCCCACCCGCACCTCGCTCGCGGTGAAGAAGGCTCGGCTGATCTTCTGCAACCCGGACCCGGCCCTGGCCCGCACCCCCAGCCCCTGGCCGTACCGGTACGAGCTGCCCGGCGACGTCGGCGCGATCTCCGGCCGGACCGTGGTCAACCACGCCGGGATCTTCTGCGCCGAGCGCCTCGACATCGGCACCCGCTTCTTCCTGAACCATCTTCCCGAGCGCACCGGCCACGACCACGTCGTGGACCTGGGCTGCGGCAACGGGGTCGTCGGCACCTCCGCCGCGCTCGCCAACCCCGGAGCGACGGTCACCTTCGTCGACGAGTCCTACCAGGCGGTCGCCTCCGCCGAGGCGACCTTCCGTGCCAATGTCGGCGCCGACGCCGAAGCCCGCTTCCTGGTCGGTGACGGGACGGCGGACCTGGCCCCGGGCAGTGTGGACCTGGTGCTCAACAACCCACCGTTCCACTCGCACCTGGCGACCACCGACGCCACCGCCCGGAACATGTTCCATGGGGCGCGGACCGTGCTGCGGCAGGGCGGCGAGCTGTGGGTCGTCGGCAACCGG
This sequence comes from Streptomyces sp. NPDC051020, assembly GCF_040683105.1. Classification (NCBI taxonomy): domain Bacteria; kingdom Bacillati; phylum Actinomycetota; class Actinomycetes; order Kitasatosporales; family Streptomycetaceae; genus Streptomyces; species Streptomyces sp. NPDC051020. The sequence goes on from NZ_JBFBCG010000082.1 coordinate 26,520, forward strand.
CACCTCGGGTACCACACGCAGCTGCGCCGGATCTTCGGCAACTGCGTCACCGTCGCCGGTGACCCGAAGTTCGTCGTGCTGCGCGCCGTCAAGCGCTGACACCCCGGGTGTGGCTCCGCGGCCCTTCCGGATTCTTGCAACACGTTCTACTGTGTGCGCCGCCGCACACGGGCGACGCGACCGCGAGACTCCTGGAGGGGCTGTGCACCTCGAATACACGCCTGAGCAGCAGCAGTTGCGCGCCGAGCTGCGCACGTACTTCGCTGGACTCGTCCCCGACAACGCCTACGCCAGATACGACGACCCCACCGCCCAGAAACGCTTCTACCGCGAGACGATCCGGCGCCTCGGCACCGACGGCTGGCTCGGCGTCGGCTGGCCCACGGAGTACGGCGGACGCGGCCTGTCCCCGATGGAACAGTTCATCTTCTTCGACGAGGCGGCCCAGGCGGGCGTCCCGCTGCCCCTGATGGCACTCAACACCGTCGGCCCGACGATCATGCAGTTCGGCACGGACGAACAGAAGGCGTACTTCCTGCCGAAGATCCTGTCAGGCGAGATCGACTTCGCCATCGGCTACAGCGAACCCGACGCGGGCACCGACCTCGCGGCCCTCAAGACCCGCGCCGTACGCGACGGCGACACATATGTGGTCAACGGGCAGAAGATCTGGACGACCAACGGCGACACCGCCGACTGGGTCTGGCTCGCCGTCCGCACCGATCCCGACGCCCCGCCGCACAAGGGCATCACCATGCTGCTCGTCCCCACGAGCGACCCCGGATACTCCTGCACCCTGATCAACACCCTCGCCTCGCACGACACCACCGCCAGCTACTACGAGAACATCCGCGTCCCCGTCTCCCGCCGCGTCGGCGACGAGAACAAGGGATGGCGGCTCATCACCAACCAGCTCAATCACGAGCGCGTCACCCTCGCCGCCCACGGCACCATGGCCATCCGCGCCCTCCACAACGTGCAGCGCTGGGCCGCCGGCACCGAGCTCGCCGACGGGCGCCGGGTCATCGACCTCGGCTGGGTCCGCGCCCTCCTCGCCCGGACCCACACCCGGCTCGACGCCATGAAGCTCCTCAACTGGCAGATGGTCTCCGCCGTCCAGCGCTCCACCCTCACCCCGCAGGACGCCTCCGCCGTCAAGGTCTACGGCTCCGAGGCGCGCCGCGACGCCTACGCCTGGCTGATGCAGATCCTCGGCTCGGCCGGACCGCTCAAGGAAGGCTCGGCGGGCGCCGTCCTGCACGGCGAACTCGAACGGGGATACCGGTCCGCCGTCATCTTCACCTTCGGTGGTGGCAACAACGAGATACAGCGGGAAATCATCTCGTGGATCGGTCTGGGGATGCCGCGCGTACGCCGCTGACCGGGTGTGACGAGGATTTTTAGGTGGCACAAAAGCGGGACAGTTGGGCACCAGCTGAAGTCGCGGGCAAGGGGGAGGTGTGCCGAGCCACGATAGTTGGCACCTGGCCACGCTGGTTGGCATCGCCCTCGCTCGTCTATGCCAAGATTCGAGGGTGGATATAACCGACGTCACGCGTGCGATCGCGGCTGCGACTTCGGTCGCCGCATCGCTCGACCTGCCAGCCAACGATGCAATCGTTCTCCACAACTCGAACAAGCTGGCACTGCGGCTGACGCCATGCGACGTCTTTGCCCGGGTCGCCCCTGTGGGACAAGAGGTTGCACCGTTCGAAGTCGATCTCGCTCAGCGGCTCACCGAGGTCGGATGCCCGGTGTGTCCCCTGGAGCCTCGGGCGGACCCGCGTGTGTACACGCGCGATGGCTTCGCAGTGACGCTGTGGACCTACTACGAGCCGGTGACACCTCACACCTCACCAGTCGACTATGCCAAGGCGCTGGAGCAGCTGCACGTCGGCATGCGCAAGGTCGATGTGCCGAGCCCGAGGTTCACGGACCGGATCACGGAGGCGGAAGAAGTTGTCGCCGACCCGGATCGCTCGCCGGAGCTCACCGACGCGGACCGCGTGTTCCTCAGCGGCAGGCTGGCAAGCCTGCGACGAGCGATCGACGACCGCGGCGCCGTGGAGCAGCTGCTCCACGGCGAGCCGCATCCAGGCAATGTGCTCAGCACGAAGAACGGCCCGTTGTTCATCGACCTTGAGACGTGCTGCCGTGGACCCGTCGAGTTCGATCTCGCCCATGTTCCCGAGGCGGTCTGCGAGCACTACCGAAGCGTTGACCAAGGGCTGCTGGACGAGTGTCGGCAGCTCGTTATCGCAATGGTCGCCGCGTGGCGTTGGGAGTTTGGCGACCAGTTTCCGAATGGGAGGCGATTCGGAGAGGAATTCCTGCGCTTGCTGCGCGAGGGTCCTCCTTGGCCGACACTCGACACAGTGACCAGGCGACTGGATGGTCTGTAGAAACCGCCGAAGGCCACGTGAAAGCAGCAAGGAACCAAGCGACGAGACTGTCGCCGTTGCAACCCCATGCGCGCCGGCCTGGCTGCCGCGCTGAACCATGGCGCCGGTGCCAACAAACGTGGCAACTCATTACAGATGCCAAGAATCTTGGCCAGACAGTGCCAACCAGCGTGGCCAGACTGTTGGGAGCCCCAGGTCACACAGCCCGATGAGTGCCAACTATCGTGGCCCGGCACAGGAGGCGGGTCTGGCGTGCCGACTGTCTGAGGTAGCTGACCTGCTACGTTCTCTGAGTTGATTAAGTGCGTTGTGGCAAACCGGATCTCGTTCGAAGCGTGCGGCGCGGGTGATCGTTCGGACAGAGATGCCGGTGTGGTCGTGGGCATGAAGAAACGGGCCCCTTGGTAGTGACGTGGTTGTTGAGGCCGGTCACGAGCAAGGAGACCCGTTGTCCGACCAGTTGACCATTCCCGCTGTGCCCGCGTCCACCACGGTCACCCCGGAGTGCGACTGCTACGTGCACAGGTTCGGTTCGATCGCTCCGGGACTACGGGCGCGGTGCTATCCGAGTGACATGACGGACGCGGAGTGGGCCGAGGTCCGCGCGGCGATGCCGGTGCCGGCCTGGCTGCTCCAGCAGGGCGGGCGTCCGGAGGCGTACTGCCACCGCGAGATGCTCGACGCGATGCGCTACCTCGTCGACAACGGCAGCAAGTGGATGGCCATGCCGGTCGACTTCCCGTACTGGCGGGCGGTCTATGACTTCTTCCGCCGCTGGCGGACCTACGACTACGTGCGTGAACTGTACGAACGCCTGCGCCGCGCGGCCAGGGAGCAAAAAAGGCCGGAACGCCGAGCCGAGTGCCGGGATCATCGACAGTCAGTCGGTCCTACGTTGTTGGTGGGTTGGATGGGCCGTCGTAAGGTCCAGAGGCCCAGAGAC
>NZ_JBFBCG010000083.1:0-28818 GCF_040683105.1 Streptomyces sp. NPDC051020
TCGCGTTGCCGGGTGGGCTGATGGCTGTTCTCGGCCCGGTTGTTGAGGCCTTTGTGGGCACGGTGCTCGACGGAGGGCATGACCTCGCGGTGGGCATGACCTCGCGGTGGGCCGCGCCGTAGGAGCGCAGCTTGTCGGTGACGACCACCCGGGGCACCGCCCGGGTCTTCTTTAGCAGCCTGCGGAAGAACCGCCTGGCCGCAGCGGTGTCCCGCCGGTTCTGTACGAGGATGTCCAGGACGGTGCCGTCGGCGTTGACGGCCCGCCACAGGTACTTCTGCTCTCCGTTGATCTTGAGGAAGACCTCGTCCAGATGCCATTTGTCCCCGGGCCGGGGCCGGCGGCGGCGCAGCGCGCCGGCGTAGGCCTGCCCGAACTTGGCACACCAGCGGCGGACCGTCTCGTGGGAGACGAGCACGCCGCGCTCGAGCATCAGCTCCTCGACCTCGCGGAACGACAGCGGGAAGCGGAAGTACAGCCACACGCAGTGGGAGATGATCTCCACCGGGTACCGGTGCCCCTTGTACGACGGCGGCGTACTACCCACGGACAACTCCTCCCAGCATGACCCACCAGAAGATCATCCCACCCGGTCAGTCAACGTGACAGTGCCTCACCACGGCCTACGAGTACAACAAGCTCGGCCAGCAGACGAAGAACACGCTGACCTCGGCGGGCGGCTCCCAGCAGCGCACCATGACCTGGGACTACTACCCGTCGGGCAACAAGAAGGCCCGCTCGGACGACGGTGTGCCGGTCGGCAGCCAGGTCGTCCTGGTGGACAGCTCGGACTTCAACAACACCGCGACCCAGGGCAACTGGTCGCGGACGCAGGCCGAGCAGCAGTACGGCTACGACACGTACTCGCACCCCGCGGGTACCGGCACCTCGTCGCTGTCCTGGCAGTTGAACATCCCGCAGAACGGCACCTACGAGGTGTTCGTCCGCTACCCGAAGCTGACGGGTGCCGCCTCGGACGCCAAGTTCAAGGTCGACCACGACGGCGGCAGCACCACAAGGACCGTCGACCAGACCGCGAACACCGGCGCGTGGGTCTCACTCGGGTCCTACGCGTTCGTGGAGGACGGTCCGCAGAAGGTCACGCTGACCGACGCCGCCAATGGCACGGTGCTCGCGGATGCGGTGAAGCTGGTCCGCTCGAACTCCGGTGAAACGGACAACGAGAAGAAGGACTTCACCTACAGCTACAACGCGAACGGCAACATGACCGAGGTCCGTGACCTCTCGCCGGGCGCGAAGATCGACACGTACAAGATCTCGTACGACGGCCTCAACCACATCACCAAGGTGGAGGAGTCCGCGGGCGGCACCGTGAAGAACACCACCGCCCTGACCTACGACGAAAACGGCAACCCCGTCACGTCCACGCACGATCTGACCTGGACGAAGATCGAGTACGACGAGCGCGACATGGTCAAGAAGGTGACCAACGCCGATTCGCCCACCGCGGGCGATCAGCAGATCACCACGATGACCTACACCGGACGCGGCCAGCTCCTGAAGCAGACCAAGCCCAACGGCAACACGCTCGATATGCGCTACTACCCCGACGGGTCGGTGGAGCAGTCGCTCGAGAAGACCTCGGGCGGCACCGTGGTGGCGCAGCACGACCTGGAGTACTCGCCCAACGGGCACCGCTCCAAGGACGTCCTGAAGCTGATGAACGCCGATGACAACTCGGCCTACATCAACAACACGTACACCTTCGACTACGACCCGCAGGACCGCATCACCAAGGTCACCAAGAGCGGCGACGACGCGTCCACCGAGTCCTACCGCTACGACCGCAACAGCAACATCATCGAGCAGACGGTGGACGCCGTCACCACGACCCAGCGCTACGACCGCAGCCGCCTGTTGTCGGCGAGTTCGGGCGGGGTCACGTCCACCTACAACTACGACCCGCTGGGCCGGCTCGACACCGTCAGCACCGGCGGTCAGACCGTCGAGAAGCACTACTACGACGGCTTCGACCGTGAGGCGAAGGTCCGGCAGGGCGTGGGCGCCACCGCGGTGACCACCCCGTACGTCTACGACCCGTTCGACCGGACGGTCTCCCAGACCACCTCGGGCGACCAGGGCAAGACCACGGCGTTCACCTACCTCGCCATGGACAAGACGCTCCTGCGCGAGACGGTCGACGGCAAGGCGGACAAGGACTACCAGTACATAGCCGGTGGTCAGCGCGCCACGCAGATCAAGCACAAGGACGACGGCAGCAAGGAGGTCTCGCAGTACGTCACGAGTCCGCGCGGCGACGTCGAGGCGATCACGAAGAAGGACGGCAAGACCCGTTCCACGTACGGCTACACGGCCTACGGTTCGGACGACTCGTCCCAGATGACCGGTGCGGACAAGCCGGGCAGCGGCACCGCGGGCAAGAGCGACTACAACTCGTTCCGCTTCAACTCCTCGCGCTGGGACGGTGCCTCGGGCACGTACGACATGGGCTTCCGCAACTACGACCCGGGGCTGAACCGCTTCCTCACCCGGGACTCGTACAGCGGCGCCCTGGCCGACATGTCCCTGGCCACCGACCCGTTCACCGGCAACCGGTACGCGTTCGCCGGCGGCAACCCGATCAGCTTCGTCGAGCTCGACGGGCACCTGTTCGGTCTGTCGCTCTCGGACATCGGCCATGCCACGCTCGACGTGGTCGGCCTGGTCCCCGTCGTCGGTGAGGTCGCCGACGTCGCCAACGGCATCTGGTACGCGGCCGAGGGCAACTATGTCGACGCCGCACTGTCGTTGACCTCGGCGATCCCGCTCGCGGGGTACGGGGCCACCGCCGTCAAGGCTGGCCGCTACGTCGAGAAGGGTGTCGAGGCGGTGGACTCCGCCAACGACGCGCGCAAGGCGGTGGACAAGGCCGGTGACGCGGCGAACGCCGCGAGCGACGTCCGCAAGGCGGACGGCGTGGACGCCCCGACGACGAAGTCGCCGGACAGTCCGCAGGCACCCGCCTGCAAGGTGAACAGCTTCCTGCCGGGCACCCAGGTCGTCCTCGCGGACGGCACCACCCGGGCCATCGAGAAGCTGGAGGTCGGCGACCTGGTCGTGGCCACCGACCCGGAGACCGGGGACACCCGGGCCCGGGAGGTCACCGAGACGCGTGATCACGAGGGCGCCAAGGACCTCGTCACCCTGACCGTCGACTCCGGCGGCAAGGGCAAGGCGCTCAAGCTGACCTCGACGGCCGCGCACCTGTACTGGCTGCCGGACTTCGGCACGTGGGTCCCGGCCAAGGACCTCAAGTCCGGTATGTGGCTGCAGACCTCGGCCGGTACCTGGGTCCAGATCAGTGCGGTCGACACCGCCCACCGCTCGGCCAGGGTCTACAACCTGTCGGTCGAGGGCGTCCACACGTACTACGTGGGGTCGGGTACCGCCGCGGTCCTGGTCCACAACTGTGGCTACAAGGACGAGGCGGTCAGGGCGCAGCAGCGCGCCCAGGAACTCGCCGGTCAGCTCCACTTCTTCAAGGAGTCCATGGTGACCGTCGCGGTCATCGGGGTCCGGAAGAAGGGCACCAAGGACATCGTCGAGAAGGTGGGCATGAGCTCCGGTCAGAAGGGCGACCTTCTGGAGCTCTCCAACGGCCAGTCGTTCGTGCCCGGCAACCTGGTGCCGGGACGTGTGACCAAGAAGGGCAATCCCGCCTACGAGCACGCCGAGGAATCGGTGTTCAGGTGGCTCGAGGAGAACCCGGACTACGAGGTGCTGTACGGCGGCACGTCGAAGAACGTGTGCTCCGACATCTGCGCACCACTCGTCGAGCAGAGCAAGATGAAGCTCGACGGTGAGGTGTTCGGCGGAGCGTCCGACAAGACCGACTTCCGGACGTTCTGGCGCTTGAGGCGCTAGGAGACACCGGCGCCACCTCCAGTGGCGCCGCCGGACACGCAAGAAGGACGCCCGGCCGGGGAGCTTCCCCGGCCGGGCGTTCGCGTCGCGGGACGCGCTCAGCCCGCGTCGGTCAGACTCCACAGGTGCACGGCCGTGCGGTCCTCGGCGAGGGTGGCCCACAGACCGGGGCCGGCCGGCAATGGGCTGCCCGGGACCGGCAGGGAGTAGACGATCCGCCCGCGCAGGGCGAGTGTGCCCGGGTCCACGAGCCAGTGACGGGGCTCGGCGGTGTGCCCATCGGTGCTGACGACGGCGCCGTCCTCGTAGGGGTAGGCGCCCTCGTAATCCCAGCGCGCCATGTCCTCACCCGGCGCGGGTGGCACCACATCCCTGGCGTTGAGGCGTCCGGCCTCCTGCGCGCCGGGGGACTCGTGCAGATACAGCGCCCACTGGCCGGGATCCGTGCACAGGAAGTGCCCACCGGACGGGCTGACGTCCTGCAGCAGTACCCCTTCGATGCGTTCGAAGCCCAGGTCGGTACCGTCCCAATGCCCCCACAGGGAAGGGGAGTCATCATGCCCCTCACCGACGGTCAGTCCCATGTACGAGCCGTCGGGATGCGGGAAGTGGGCGGACGCCGAACCCACGGTCGAGGTCCTGGTCCGGCCGAGCACCGACCCGTCGGCCGCGTCAAGGACCAGCCACTCCTCGTGCGGCCAGTCCTGTGCGTGCCGCACATGGGCCCACACCAGCTTGCCGTCCGGGCTGAACGCGGCGGAACCGCGGCCTGCGCGCCGATGCCGCGGGTCGTCCGCGTACTCCTCGAACGAGGCATGGGCCGCCGTGCACTTGGCGGCGGACCAGCACCCGTGCGGGAGCTCCCAGTGAACCTTGCCTGTCCGGTCCACGGCCCGTACGGCGTGCACGCCGCTGAACACGGCGAGGTCGCCCGTGGGAGAGACTGTGACATCGCCGAAGGGCCGAGGCCAGGGGGCGGGGAAGCGGAACTCGGCGCCGTGCTCCTGACCTGTCGGGCCGAGCCCGACCAAGGCAAGTTCGTCGTCCCCGCGCTGGACGAGCAGCCGGTGGCCCGGCCCGTACTGAATGCGCGGAGCGTCGGCGTCCACGGCGCCGAGGGGGGCGAGGACCGTGGCAACGAGGCGGGCCGTGTGTGCCACAGCGGCCGCGTCTATGGGATCGGTGGACATGGATGGCATGCTTCCACACCCGAGGGGCAGGTAGCGTGCCGCCGCGGGGAGAGCCACGTCAGGTGGCGGTGGGCCAGCCGCGTAGCAGGGTGGCGATCTTCCCGGCGGTGCAGGCCGGGTCCAGGAGCAGGTCCCTGAGGGCGAGGGCGTCCTCGCGGGCCGGTTTGACGGTGATCCCGGCGGCCTCGAGGTACATCACGCCGGTGGCGGCGGCGACGGCCAGGTTGGAGCGCTCCAGCCAGCGGCAGCGGCCCAGGGTGTGCATCAGGGCGGCGGCCTTGGCGTAGGGGCCGTCGTAGACGGGCTGCTCGAACAGTTCGGCCCGGTGGCGGGCGACCGCCGAGACGGGGACGCCGTAGTCGTCGGGGGCCGGGTCGTTCATCCCGGCGGCCTCGGCGACCCGCAGGAACGACTACCCGCTGGGCTCCTGGCTCGCCGACAAACGAAAACGCGCTTCCGACAGCCGCCTCCCCTAGACCACATCAAAGCACTCGATGGCATCGACCCCTGGTGGAACCCGCCATGGAACATCCGCTGGCAATACGGCTACCACGCCGCCCGCGAAGCTGCCGAGAGCATCCCGCCCGACCCGGCCAAGGGCTTCCCAGCCCTTCCCGCGAGCGCTGCTCGCTGGCTGCCCACCACCTGCTCGCTGGCTGCCCACCACCCAGTGCAGCGCCTACAACGACGCGCGCGCGACCAGGCTCTGACCTAGCGTTTGACCTGCTCAGGCCCTTCGTGGGCTCGTCCGTGGAGGCCGTCGTCGTCCGCCGGATCGCTGATGTGGAGTCTGGTGTGCGGCGCGGTTGTGCGCTGGAGGGCGAGGAGGGCGGCGTCGTCGCCGAGCGCCCCGTTGGCGTGGGCGAGGACGTCCTGTTGGACGTGCTGCACGAGTGTCTTGGGGCTGGCCTTGGTCCACAGGGCGGCCCGCTGTTCCAGCGGGTAAAAGGCCCGGTTGCTGTCGCGGGCCTCCAGCACGCCGTCGGTGTAGAGGAGGAGGGTGTCGCCGGCCTGGAAGGAGAAGGTGCGCACGGTGTGGATGTCCGGTCCCAGCTCGACCATACCCAGCGGGGGCGCGGGGTGGGGGCTGGCGAGGCTGGTCACCTGGCCGCGTCTGAGTAGCAGGGGCGGCGGGTGCCCGCAGAGGGTCAGCCGCGCCACGGGGCTGTGGTCGGGGATCTCCACCAGTAGCGCGGTGATGAAGTGTTCCTGGGCCTCCTCGTCCGTCTCCGGGAATTGGGTGAGGTGGCGGAAGACGCTGCGGTTCAGGGCGTCGGCGAGTGCGGGCAGGGTGGCGTGCTGGTGGGCGGCTTCCTGGAATGCGCCGAGCAGCGTGACCGCCTCCTCGATCGCGGCCAGCCCCTTGCCCCGGACGTCGCCGATGATCACGCGGGTTCGGCTGCCGGTGCGCGCCACGGCGTACAGGTCACCGCCGATGCAGGCCTCTTTCTCGGCGGCCAGGTATGAGGAGGCGATGTGCAAGGGGCCGAGCCGGTCGGGCAGCGGGCGCAGCAGGGCCCGCTGCGCGGCTTCGGCGACGGACCGGACCTGGGCCAGTTCCTCGGTGCGCCGGTCGCGCACGAAGCATACGACCACGGCGAAGATCGACAAGATCGTGAGCCCGATGAGCTGCGCGATGTGGTCTTCATTGAAGCCGCTTTGGAATACGGCGATGAGGCTCTGGCCTCCCACGGCCAGTGCCCCGATCAGTGCTGTCAGCCGGTAGCCGGCGAATGCGGTGGTGATGGCGGGCGCTACGACGAGCAGCGGGCCGAGGTGGATGGTTTCTGGGGTGCGGATGTCCGCTACGGTGATCGCCGCGATCAGTACAAGGGGAATCGCTACCAGCGCATGGCGCGACTGCCACAGCTGCCGTACACGGGCGACGTGCTGCCCAACGTGCATGTATCCAATGTGCATGATCCGCCGGGAAACCGAGCACCTCCCCGCACGGGGCCGGGGCCGGGCGTACGACGCCTTCGCGCATCAGCAGGCGGCGATGCCCGAGCTCAGCATGCGCGACAACATCCTGCAGTGGCTGAAGCTCGCGCGCTGGCTCGACCGGCAAGGCGTGTCCCAGTTCAGCGACTGCACCATGGAGCATTGGAAGGCGTACGCCGCCAAGTGCACCAGCGGCTGTACGCGCGATCATGCCCAGACGGTTCTGCGCTGGCTCTCGGACCTGTGGGCTTTCGACCAGCTGTCCATCAGCCCCTGCGGCGTTACGCGTCCTCCCTGGGAGGACGCGGGTATCGACGGATACCTGCCAGCCGACACGGGAGAGGCAGGCGGGGAGAACAAGACCGAGCCGCTGGACCCGACCGTGATCGGTCCCTTGCTGACCTGGTCGATCCGCCTGGTCGAGGACTTCTTTTGGCCGCCTGGGCCGAGCGCCGCCGCATGCACGCCCGCGCAAAGGCCACCCCGAGCACCCGGGAGGGCCTGGCCGCCGTCAAAGAATGTCTGCAGAAGCCGATCAACTCCGGGGATCTCCTGCCCGCCACGGTGAGCCGAAAGCACGGCATCACCCTGGCTCACCACTACGTCGCCGCGGTCACGGGGGCCAGCTGGAACCAAGTCCGCCATTTCGCTTCTCGGCACGGGCTCCGGGAGATCGCCGCCCGGCGGCCCGGCCCCAGCCCGATGCAGGTGCCGGTGACGGGCCGGATCGAGGGGCGCCCCTGGCGCGAGTGCATGGACTACGAGGAGACACCGATCCTGGTGCGGCACCTGGCCACGGCCGCCGCAATCGTGATCTTGTATCTGACCGGGATGCGCCCCCAGGAGGCCCGGTCGCTGCGATCCGGCTGCTGTCCGGACCCGCAACCGAATCCCGACGGCTCCATGCCGCGCCATCTGATCCGGTCCCACCACTACAAGAACGTCCGCGACTCCGACGGCCACCACATCTCCGCTGGTGAGGAGCGCGCAGTTCCCTGGGTCGCGATCACCCCGGTCGTGAACGCCATCCGTGTCCTGGAACGCATCGTCCCCAAGGGCGAGCTCTTGTTCAACTCCACCCACCACGATGTCGTCTCCCAGCGCAAGCACCACGGTGCGCTGAAGCGGGGCACCCTGGACCGCCGCGTCGAGGATCTCGTGTCGTGGATCAACCAGGAGGCCACCGCCCAAGGGCCTCCCCGCCCAGATGGTGCCGGCGGACCCGCACGGCAACCTTGGATTGAGTCGTCTGCGCAGAACGCTGGCCTGGCACATCGCCCGCCGCCCCGGCGGCCTGGTCGCCCTCGCCATCCAGTACGGACACATGCGCATCGCCCTGGACGCCCGCACCTCCACCGGCTACGGCAGCCGCGCCCGTCGAGGGTTCCACGGGGAGCTCGACGTCGAGACCGCGCTCGCCGCCGCGCAGACCGCGGCGCGGCTGCGCGACGCCACTGCGGCCGGCGAGAAGATCTCCGGTCCCGCCGCTCGGCGGGCTCTCATCGGAGCAACCTCGATCCCCGGCTTCGAAGGCGCCCTGACCACCCCGAAGGCCGCCGCCAAGTTCCTCGCGCGCGATGGCCTAGTCCTCTTCGACAACCCGGACGCGTTCCTGATCTGCGCCTTCAAGCGCGACACGGCCCTTTGCGATCCGGATCCCGGGGCGACAGCACCCAACCAGTTCGCCTGCCAGCTCGGCTGCGGCAACGCGGTCCGCACCGACAGCCATGCGCAGGCGGCACGAGAGCACGCTGATCGGCTCGATGCGAAGGCAGCCTTCGTGCCCCAGCCCCTGGGCGACCGGTTTCGCAGGACCGCCAATCGCTTCCGCGCTCTCGCCGACGCCCACGACTCCGCCGCCCAGTACGCCGAGGAGGCCATCGCATGAACCAGCAGCACGAGGACGAACGCTCCCGCATCCGCACGGCCATGGACCGCCTCTTGGCCGGCCAGCCCACCTGCTCCAACGGCAGCCTCACGGTCGTCGCGCTCGCCGCAGAGGCCGGTGTTCACCGCATGGCTCTGGACAAGCGCCACGCCGACCTCAAGGAGGAGTTCTACGCGCGGGTGCGTTCGGAAACGCACCAGACGCCGGAAGTCGAAAGGCGGCTTCGCAAAGAGGTTGTCCGCCTGAAGGAAGCTCTTAAGGACTCCCGGGCCGCCGAGGCCGAGTCCCGGCATCGAGCGGAGCAGATGGCCCTCGCGGCAGCCGTGCTCATCCTCCGGCGACCCGACAGCCAGGACCAACCTGCCCTCGGCAACGTCATCCCGCTCCGCCCGTCGGACGACTAAAGAGAGCCCGCCGTCACGCGGCGATGCCGAGCTCTTTGCGGGCCCGGTGGATGAACTCGCGGACGGCCGGCTCGGGTCGCCAGGGGGCGAGGGATGGCGCGATGATGTCGAGTACTCCTGCACAGGATCCATGCGACCGATGGTGGTCCCCCGCGAACCTCCGCTGCTGCGGCTCGGCCGGTCGCGCCGGACCGTCGCGGCTTGGCAGGGCACGGGCGTGCGGCGCCAGCGCCCCTCACGACCGTCAGGCGGCTGATCAGGGCAGATGGAGAAATGGGACGGGAGTATCTAGGGTCAGCACGTGGCTTTCATCATGGTGTGCGAAGACGACGCGGCGGTCCGTGGCGTCCTCAAGCGCGCCCTGGAGTACGACGGCCACACCGTCTCGGTCGCCGCCACGGCCGACAGCCTGCTGCGGCAGCTCGCACCGGCGCCCCATCTGGTCGTCCTGGATCTCGGGCTCCCGGACGCCGACGGCCGCGACGTCTGCCTGGCCCTTCGGGCTCGCGGTGTCGACGTGCCGGTGCTGATGCTCACCGCGTTGGACGGCCTGCATCACAAGGTGGGCGGCTTCGAGGCCGGCGCCGACGACTACATGACCAAACCCTTCGACATCCCGGAACTGCTGGTCCGGGTCCGAGCCCTCCTGCGCCGGGCCACCGTGGCGCCCGCACCGCGCGAGGTCGTCCTTGATCCGGCGAAGCACGTGGTGACCTACGGCTCGGTGAGCGAGAGCCTGACCCCGACCGAGTTCCGGCTGCTGGGCCGCCTGATCGCCTCGCAGGGCGACGCGGTACGCCGCCACGCCCTCATCGCCGCTGGCTGGCCGCACGGAGCGCAGGTCAGCGACAACACCCTCGACTCCTTCGTGCGCCGGCTGCGGACCAAGCTCGGTCCGCTGGGCGTGGCAGAGCGTCTGGTGACCGTCCGCGGGGTGGGCTACCGATGGCAGTGACGGGATTCCGCAGCAGGGTCGTCGCGCTCACTGTGCTGATCGCCACCGCCGTGGTCGCGGTACTGGTCGTGGTCTCGCACGTGCTGCTGAGCCGGGTGACGGACGCCGACGCGCACGATCTGGCACGTACCCGCGCCGAGGCGGTCGCGGCGAACGTCACCGCCAAGGGCGGCCGTGTCGTACTGACGGAGAACAGCAGCGAGGCACTGGACGAGGTCGCCTGGGTGTATGCCGACGGCCGCCTGATCGACGGGAACGTACCGGCAAGCGTGGTCGATCGCGTCGAGGAGCTGGCGGACTCGGGGCGATCGCAGACCGCGTCCGCCGGCAACTACCTTCTGTACGCGCGGCAGGTCCCGATCGACGGCCACCACGTCATGGTGATCGTCCAGGTAGACCTCACCCCCTACGAGACATCCGAGCAGCGCAGCCTCACCTTGTCGCTGATACTGGGTGGCCTCACGATCCTCCTCGCCGGCGGCGTCGCGCACCTCGTGGTGCACCGCGCGCTGCGGGTCGTGCACGAGATGGCCGCCCTCGCCGACGACTGGGGCCATCACGAACCCGGGCGCCGCTTCAACCTCGGAGTCCCACGCGACGAGTTCGGGGAACTGGGACAGACCCTCGACCACCTCCTGGAGCGCGTCGACAACGCGCTGGCGGACGAGCGCCAGCTCACCGATGAAATCGCCCACGAACTGCGGACCCCGCTCACGGTCCTGCGGGCCGAGGCGCAACTGGCCCAGCTGTCCGGCGAGCCGGTGCCGCCGGAGGCGGTGCTGAGCGAGGTCGACCGCCTCGATACGGCGATCACGACGATTCTGCGCGCCGCGCGCGCACGGACCGACGACGAGGCCCGGTGCGATCTGCGCTCCGCCGCGCGGCAGGCGATCGGCGGCCGGGCGGTCGAGGTCGCCATTCCCGCGAAGGCCGAGGTCGCCGTGGCGCCCGACGTCGCCGTGTCGCTGCTGTCGCCCCTGCTGGAGAACGGCCTGCGGCATGCGCGGTCGCGTGTGTGGATCACCGCGCGCAACCAGGGCGAGGCCATCGTGGTCGATGTCCTGGACGACGGCCCCGGATTCGATCCCGCGGACGTCGACCGGGTCTTCGAAGCGGGTGTGACCGGCGGCGACGGGTACGGGCTGGGGCTGCCGGTGGTCCGGCGCATCGCCGCCTCGGCCGGTGTGGAGGTCCGCGCGATCGCGGACTGCCGCGGTCACGTCGAGGTGACACTCCCGGCCGCGCGTGCGGCCACGTAGTCAGGTTGCTTGCAGGTTCCCCCCGTAAACCTTCCTGCATGACAACAACAACGGAAGCACGCACGCGCAGCGGGCACCTCATGCTCAACAAGGTCCCCGAGGTCACCATCTGGTTCTGGGTGATCAAGATCCTGTGCACCACCGTGGGTGAGAGCTTCGCCGACTGGATCAACATGAAGCTGGGCGTCGGCCTGGTGAACACGGCCTGGATCTTCACCGCGGTGTTCGTGGTGGTCCTGGCCATCCAGTTGCGGCTGAAGCGGTACGTCCCGTTCCCCTACTGGCTGACCGTGGTCGTTGTCAGTGTCACGGGCACGCTGTACACCGACATCCTCACCGACCAGCTCAACGTGCCGCTGTGGATCAGCTCCGCCGTGTTCTCGGTCCTGCTCGCCGTGGTCTTCGGCGTGTGGTGGCTGCGCGAGCGCACCCTCTCGATCCACTCGGTCACGACGCTGCCGCGTGAGTCGTTCTACTGGCTCGCCGTTCTCGTCACCTTCGCACTCGGCACCGCGACCGGCGACTGGACCCTCGAGCTCACCGGCTGGAGCCCGGGCGCCTCAGTACTGCTGCCGCTCGGCCTCATCGCGGCGATCACGCTGCTGTGGAAGTTCGGCGCGAACCCGGTGCTGTCCTTCTGGCTCGCCTACATCCTGACCCGCCCGCTGGGCGCCAACATCGGCGACTGGCTCGCCTCCCCGAAGGTCGCGCAGAACCCGGGCGACCCGACCGGCCTCGCGCTGGGCACGTTCACCACCAGCCTGATCTTCCTCGGCCTGATCCTGGCGACGGTGGTCTACCTGACGGTGACGCGCTCGGACGTGACCGAGACCTACGAGGCGGCCCACGCCGCGCACGTCACCGGCGACCCGCGCAAGGAGCGCGTCGCGCTGGCCGGCTTCGGACTGCTCGCCGTCGCGACCACGGGCCTGCTGGTCTGGGCCCACGGCCAGCCGCATGTCGGCCCGGCGCCGGAGGCCGACAACACCTCCGCCGTCCAGATGGCTCCGGGCGTGGCGGTGAAGAAGTTCCCGCCTGCCAAGGTCTCCGCGCTGCGGACCCTCGCCTCGACCTCGCTCAAGGACGCACGCTCGGGGAACGCGAAGGGCGCGCACGCGGCCGCCCAGTCGCTGCGTGACCTGTGGGACGCCGACCAGGCGTCGTTGCAGCCGCTGGACAACACCGGCTGGACCTCCATCGACGCTCAGATGGACAAGGTGCTCAAGACCTTCGGTATCGATCACTCGAACCCGCCGATGTCGCCTGCGCAGCAGGAGAAGGAACTGAACGCCCTCCTGACGGACATGGGCTGACAGACCACACAGCGCCCGGCCGGCCCGCCCGGCCGACGGGCTCAGTGTGCCGGGCTGCGCAGAGAACCGCGCCGCCTCGGCACACGCCGGCGAGCCGCGGACAGCGCAAGCGGCCGGGGCCGCCTGTGGCAGCCCGGTTATATCCGCAGGCTCCCGTGGGGCGGTCGAAGCTGGCGTCAATGGCTTCGACCGCCCCGCTGTCGCCTGGGCTGGTCAGTCGCGGTGGCGGCGGATGCCAGAAGCAGGCGTGGGTGACCACTCAGACCCGGGTCCTGCAGGTCTGCCTGCGCCGACGCACCACCAAGGGCCGCCGGGCGGGCCAGGATGGCTGGCACCTCAACGGCCTCGCGGATGTAGCAGCGCCGGCTTCGAGCATCACTGAGGCGTACGTATGGCGTAGGACGTGGAAGCCGTGCCTGCACTAGGTTCCCAGACCCGCGACGACTCCTCGCCAGGCTATTTCTTGGGCAGCGGCGGGATGACGACCGCGCCGGCGAGCGCGGGCGTCCACGCCTTGATGTTCCAGGTCGTGCGGTTGATTGCGCCGCGTAGCCGGGTGTGGACGAGCAGCGGGTCGGTCACCTTGCGCCGGCCCTCGCGTGCGCGGTCGGGCTCCTTGGGATTCAGCCACGGCAGCGTCACGGCGGTCAATTCGAAGTGAACCGCCCCGGGTTCGGTAGAGATCTCAGATTGCGGTTGTGACCTGGGGTTTTGTGGATTCCATGTAGTGGTTGGTCTCGTACTCGACGGGCGGGACGTGGCCTATCTCACCGTGGAGTCGGCGGTGGCAGTACCAGTCGACCCACTCGGCGGTGGCGAGTTCGACCTGGGAGAGTGTCTTCCAGGGTCGGCCGGGTTTGATCAGCTCGGTTTTGAACAGGCCGATCGTCGATTCCATCGGGGTGTTGTCGTAGGCGTCGCCGACCGAGCCGATCGATGCCGCGATCCCTGCTCGGTCCAGATGCTCGGCCAGCGCGAACGATGTGTATTGCGACCCCGCGTCCGAGTGATGTATCAACTCGCCATGCTCATAAGGGAATCCGTCCCGGTCGCGTTGCCACAGTGCCATCTCCAGGGCGTCCAGGACGAGCCTGGTCTCCTTGCTGGTAGAGGCGGACCAGCCGACGATGCGACGCGAGAAGGTGTCCACGACGAACGCGACGTAGACGACCCCGGACCAGGTGGCGACGTGCGTGAGTTCTGCGCCTTCAGGTCGCGGTGCACCAGGCCCGCGGCGTGTACAGCGGCAAGCCCCTCGGCCAGCAGCGCGCCGAGGCTCGCCACGAGCGGCGCGGACAGCGGCCCTTGGTCCCGTACGACGTCGGAAAGCGGACGGCCGGGGACATAATCCATGGCGAGCCAGGGCTGTTCGGCAAACGGGTCCGCCTCGATGAAACGGGCCACCCGTCCCGTACCCGAGATCGTGCGCGCGATCGCCGCCTCACGTTCGAACCGGGCGCGTGTGTGCGGGTCCGTGCGGTCGGGCCGGATCACCTTCACGGCGACCGGTTCACCCGCGACCGAGTAGGCGAGGTACACCTCCCCCATCCCGCCCGCGCCGAGCCGGCGCTCTACGAGGTATGGACCGATACGCGACGGCAGAGGCGCACTGCTCACCGCACACCCCCTGACTCCCGCAATGACAGCACAGCCTCGTACGGGGCCTGCCTCCTCTCTGCCGCAGAAGGAGCAGAGAGCAGGGGAAAAGAACACCGACGACTCACGCCCACAGCCTACTGACCGGCATCCCACAGGAGAAAGTGATCACATCAGACTGGGCCGATCTTCCCGACTCCGTGGCCGGAATCAGTCCACAGTGGATACGGCTCAGTGGTCAGCCCGCCAGACGACGGACGACGCTTGCGCAGCGGCCACCTGGGCGCCACGCAAGCGCGTTCCAGCAACAGACAGCGTCAGCTCGCGCTGACACGCGGGGCATTTCCGCCCGCGCGACCGGGCCGGGCGACGCCTCCCGCTCGTCGCTCGGCCCGGCAGGGCGTGCGTCACTCGTTGTGCAGTACCTCGGCGATCGGCAGTCGGGCCGCCGTGCGGGAGGGGAGCAGTGCGCCGAGGACGGCGATGAAGACGCCCGCCAGCGCGACGGCGATCAGTAGCGGGGCGTGCCACACGTTGATCATCGAGTCCGTGAACACCAGGATGGTGATGTTCTCGACGATCAGCCGGTGCGCGGCCATCCCGAGCGGGACGCCGATGATCCCGCTGACCAGACCCAGCCCTGCGACCGAGGTCACCGTCATCGCGACCACCTGGCGCGGGGTCATGCCGATCGACTTGAGCATGCCGAGGTCCCGGCGGCGCTCGCGGATGTTCAGCAGCACGGTGTTGAAGACGCCGAGGGCGGCGACCACGCACAGCAGCACGGTGAAGATCGTCGAGAAGCTGATCACCGAGGCGATCGGGCCGTTCACGTCGTGCGTCACCACGCTCGGGTAGAGGCCGGGGTCGGCGTCCTTGACCGCCTTGACGTAGGCGTCGGCGTCCGCGCGGGGGGCGAGCCGCACGACGTACTCGACCACGTGCAGTTCCACTCCGGTCCCGGCCAGCGTCGCCGCGTTGGACGCCACCGCCCGGGCGTTGCCTTGGACGGGCTCGCCGACGATGGTCACGGGCAGGAGCCGGCCACTGACGTCCAGGGTGATCCGGTCGCCGAGTTTGAGTCCGTGCTGGTCCAGGAACGCCGGTCCGGCAACCACCTCGCCCGGCCCGGTCGCCGGGCGCCCCTTGGCCACGTGCAGTGGCCGCTCGAGGGCGTCGCCGCCGTAGAAGTCGGCGAACACCGGCTGGGTGTAGCCGACCAGGCCGACCCGTTCGAACGCGCGCGAGGTCACCTGGTCGGATCCGGGCGTGGCGCGCAGCACGGCCTCGATCTGGGCGTCGGTCAGCTTCGGCACGGTCTGGTGGGCGTCGGCGCCGCCGACCTGCACGTGGACGAAGGTGCGGCCGTTGTCCCCGCCCGGTGGCTGCATGGAGGCGAGCAGCGTGCCGGTCAGGCCGGTGGCGAAGGTTACCGTGACCACGCCCAGCACGATGGACGCCATGGTGAGCGCCGTCCGGGCCGGGCGGGCGAAGGGCTGGCCGAGGCCGAGGCTGACCGAGCGTGGCAGCCGCGTGCCACTGAGCCAGCGCTGGACCCGCAGGCCGCGCCCGGTGCGCGGCGCGCTGCCGGCGGTGATCGCCTCGGCCGCGGAGATCCGATGGGCGCGCGAGGCCGGCAGGAACGCGGCGAGGGCGACCAGCAGGGGCACGGCGACCATGCAGGCAACCGGCAGCCAGGCCGGGGGCGCGAGCGCGGCGGTGCCGGTCTCGATCCCGTTGAAGGCCATGTCGACGATCGGGCGGGCCAGCGCCCAGCCGGCGACCGTGCCGAGGACGGCGCCGGCGATCGCGGGCACCGAGACCATGGCGATGTAGACCGCGACCACCTGGCGCGGGGTGAAGCCGAGCGCCTTGAGCACGCCGATGTGGCGGTAGCCAGACACCACCGCACCGCTGACCACGTTTCCGACGATCAATACCGCGACCACCAGGCCGAGCGCGCCGAAGACCGACATGAACGGCAGGTAGGCGTCGGCCGAGGCGGAGAACGCCTGCTTGAGGGTGAGGTAGGACTGCGCGCTGGTCAGCGCGTTCCCGGGCAGGCCCTCGGTGGCCTTCGCTAGGCCTGCCTTCAACGCTTCGTCGCTCGAAGCGTCGGTGAATCGGTAGAGCATCTGCTCGGCGGTGGGATCCAGGGCGGCCATCTGCTCGGGGGTGACCCAGCCGCCCGCCGAGTTGCTCATGCTGTTGGCGATGCCGACCACGGTGAGCGGCGGGGCGCCGGTGGGCGCGATGGTCTGACCCAGCAGGTTGTCGAAGGTGCCCCGGAAGCCCATGTAGACGACGACCTCGCCCGGCCTGGTGGCCCAGCGGCCTGCGGTCAGGTCCACGCGGTCCACCGGGCCTGCCGGGTCGGCTCGGCCCACCAGGGTGATCGACCCGGGCGCGTGGCCCAACCAGTCGGTCGGGATGTTCAGGGTGACCTGGGCGAACGGCCCGGCGGCCGCCTCAACGCCCGGCCGGTGGGCGCTGGCGGCCAGTTGCTCCGCCGAGGCCTTGGCGGCGTCGAAGGTCGCGACCACGTGGGCGCCGCGCTGCACATCGAAGGCGGCGTCGAACGGCGCCCGGGCGGCGCTCATCACGGCGAGCGCGAGCAGGATGGTGGTGGTCGAGCAGAAGACGACCAGTCCGATCACGATCGTCTGGACCTTGCGCCGTTTGACGGCCGCGCGCGAGGCCCGCCACACCGCCCCGGTCATGCCGTGTGCTCCGAGGGCTCCAAAGAACGCTCGCGGGCCACGCGACCGTCTGCGACCTCGACCAGCCGGCTGGCGCAGCGGGTGGCCAGGTGCGGGTCGTGGGTGACGATCAGCAGGGTCTGCCCGATCTGGTTGAGGTCGATCAGCAGGTCCATCACCTGCTCGCCGGAGCGGCTGTCCAGGGCTCCGGTCGGCTCGTCCGCGAGCAGCAGCGCCGGACGGTTCATCAGTGCTCGGGCGACAGCTACGCGTTGGCGCTCGCCGCCGCTGAGGGTGGCCGGGTAGGTGTCCTTGCGGTGGGCGACGCCGAGTTCGTCCAGCAGCTCCAGGGCGCGCCGGCGGGCCTGCCGGGCGGAGATGCCGGTCAGCTGGGCGGCGAGGGCGACGTTGTCGAGTGCCGGCAGGTCGTCGATGAGGTTGAAGAACTGGAAGATCATGCCGATGTGCCGGCGGCGGAACAGTGCCAGCCCGGTCTCGTTCAACTGCCCCAGGTCCTGGCCGTGCACCTGGACCGTGCCGCAGGTGGGCCGGTCCAGGCCGGCGACCATGTTCAGCAGGGTGGACTTGCCGCAGCCGGACGGGCCCATCACGGCGACCGCCTCGCCGGCGCGGATCCGCAGGTCGATGCCGTCCAGAGCCTTGGCGTCTCCGAACTCCTTGTGGACTTCGGACAGTTCGACGGCGATCTGCGCGTCGCCCGGGCGGGTGGTCCCGTCGTGATCATTGCTCATGGCACACGACGGTAGGAGCGGCGGGGCGGGCTGGCGTCCCACCCCAGGTGTAACTGTCCAGGGCCGTAGTACCGGGGATGTACACAGGCGGCACCTCCGAATGATGTGGACCATGCCGTGAGCTGGGAAACTGACGGCGTGTGGGGAACGGAAGCGGGCTGGATCACCGCCCTGGTGGCGGCAGGCGCGGCCGGCTGGCTGGCCGCGGCGCTCGCCCGGGCGCGCCGCGCGTACCGGGCAGCGATCGGCGAGCGCGGCTGGCTGCTGGAGCGGGAGCGGCAGAGCGCGGCGCGCACGGCCGTCGACGCCGAGCGGGCCAGGATCGCCGCGGAGCTGCACGACATCGTCAGCCACAACGTGAGCCTGATGGTTGTGCAAGCCGGTGCGGCCCGTGAGGTGCTGGCCACCATGCCCGAGGAGGCAACGGCCGCGATGAGCGCCGTTGAGACCGCCGGGCGGAACGCGATGACCGAACTGCGACACCTGCTCGGCCTGCTCGCCCCCGCGCCGGACGGCGCCGACGAGCCGGACCAGGACGGCTTCGCGCCGCAGCCGAGCCTCAGTCGGCTCAGCCCGCTGATCGACCGGTTCGCCTTCGCCGGCCTGCCGGTGGAGGTGCGGATCTCCGGCGAGCCGCGGCCACTGCCGGCCGGAATCGACGTGACGGCGTACCGGATCATCCAGGAGGCGCTGACCAACGCGCTCAAGCACGGGGACGGGGTGAAGGCGGAGGCGACAGTGCGCTACGCGGACCACTACCTGCGGGTGGAGGTGCTGAACAGCGGGCCGAGCGTGCTCACCGGGGACGCGGCTGGTCCCGAGCGACGGGCCGACGGGACGGGGCGCGGGCTGCTCGGCCTGAGCGAGCGGGTCGCCGTCTACGGCGGCGACCTCGACGCCCGGCGCCGCATCGGCGGCGGCTTCCGCATCCGCGCGCGCATCCCGCTGGACCGGCCGTGACGGCCGCGCCCTCAACCGGCCAGCTCGGGCCCCGGGTCGTGATCGCCGACGACCAAGAGCTGGTCCGCACCGGGTTCCGGATGATCCTGACCGCCCGCGGGATCGACGTGGTGGGCGAGGCCTCCGACGGCGCCGAGGCAGTCGCCAAGGTGCTCCAACACCGGCCGGACGTCGCGCTGTTGGACATCCGGATGCCCGGAATGGACGGCCTGGAGGCCGCCCGCCGGATCCTCGCCCAGGCCCCCCGGTGCCGGGTGATCATGCTGACCACCTTCGACCTCGACCACTACGTGTACGCCGCCCTCGCCGCAGGCGCCAGCGGCTTCCTCCTCAAGGACGTCACATCGGCCCATCTCGCCGCCGCCATACGCCTGGTGGACACAGGGGACGCGCTACTCGCGCCCTCGATCACGCGCCGGCTCGTCGAACGCTTCGCCGCCGGCGCCCCCACCCCGGCCGCCTCCACCAAAGCCCCGGCGCCGCACCGCGACTTGGCCCCGCTGACGCCGCGCGAGCGGGAGGTGCTGACACTGCTGGGGCATGGCTTCTCCAACAGCGAGCTGGCGAGCGAGCTGACACTCAGCGAGTCGACGGTGAAGACGCACGTGGCGCGGATCTTCGCCAAACTCAACCTCCGCGACCGCGCCCAGGCGGTGGTTCTCGCGTACGAGACGGGCCTGGTCTTGCCGGGTAGGAGGCAGCAGCGCCCGGTGCGCGGACAGTGACCCGGGCCAGGTTCCGCTCAGAAGCGTCCTGAGTCACCGTCGTTCCACATCAGTCACGGACGACCGAGACCTCAGCATCGTCGTCCCAACAGACATGCTTCGCCATGGGCGGCAAAACCTACGCCGCCCGCCCTGCCGCGCGCCGACGATCGTGGCAAGCTCCCCCAACAGGTGGCACCTCCAGCGAGTGCACCGAACACCGGACGTCAAAAGTTTTGACAGCTATGCCGGTTTTCTGTTCCGTTCCTACCCGGACCCCGAGACCCCCGCGAGTTCGCGAAAACTGAAGGCACTTCAGCGGGAACCCGCGGGTCCGGTGCCCTGATGTTAGGGGGTGGACCCGTGGGTTCGCGGTGAAGTCGCGGGGTCGGCCTCCAGCGGCCGTTCCAGGAGAGCGCGCGGGCGGAGTTCGCGTAGCGGATCGCGGTCTTCTCGTCCAGGCCGAAGACCTCGGCGAGGTGGAGCGGATCGGGGCCGTGCACGAGTGCTTCCTCAAGCTGGCGGTCGACGCGGAGCCGTTCCAAGGTGGCTTCCTGGCCGTGGAGTTCGTGCTTGATCCACCAGCCGCTGACGGGGCCGGTCTCCAGCGCGGTCATCTGGTTGATCAGCAGGTGGGGGTTGGCGGTGTTCGGCCAGCGCTGGCGCCGGTAGTCCAGCCAGGCCAGCAGCATCTGGTGGGTGAGGTCGTCCATGCGGCGGGCGCGTCCCGCGATGACGAGCCGGCGATTGCCGAGGTCCACATCGTCCAGTTGCAGGGCGCGGATGGCTCCGGCCCGTGCGGCGTGGACCGCTGCGAGAGCAAGGGCCAGGCGGGCGGCCGGGCTGCGGACCGCCTCAATGGACCGGGTGACCTGCTGAGGCAGCAGCGGCTGCAGGATGCCGTACTCGAACGTGCCGACCTTGATGCGGGCGGTCGGGTTGCGGAAGACGAGGCCGTTCTTCTTCGCCCAGCCGAACAGGGACCGCAGTGCGACGAGGGCCCGGTGGCGCTCGTGCCCGTGGAGGGGCTTGACGTGGGTGAGGACGTCGTCGCGGGTGACCTCGCGCAGATGGTCGTAGCGCTCGGACCAGTCCAGCAGTGCGGGACGTACGGCGTTGAGGTAGGCCCAGACGGTGGCCTGGTCGCGGGGACGCATGCGGGGTCCGCCGTCGCGCAGGGTGCGGTTCCAGCGCTCGGCCTCCCGGCGGATCCCGGCAGTGAGGCCGTCGAGTCGTTTGTCCAGCCAGTCCTCGTAGGACGGGCGCCGGTCGTCGGTCAGGACGCTCATCGCCTGAAGGACCTCGGCGGTCCGTTCGATGCTGCTGTCCAGGGCCCGCAGCGGCTCGATGATCTCCGAGTAGCGGATGGTGTCGCCCTCGGTGTGCTGCGACAGCAGCACGACCAGGGCCCGGTTCACGCCGAGACGGACACCGCGGTTCCAGCCGCGGGCCTCGGCCAGGCCGTGTGCGAGGTGGCGGCTCCAGGCCAGCCAGGGATTCCCGGGATCGGCGTGCGCCTCGGGGTCGAAGCGGCAGTAGTCGCGGGGGACGCCGTCGAACAGAAACGGCTGGCACCAGCGGCTGACCGGCCGACTGGCGAGGGGAGGCGGCGCCTTGCGGGGGCGGCCGCGCCGGCCCTGGCCGCGGGGATGCGGCGTGGTGGAGGCGCCGCGGCGGTGGTGCATGCCGACGAAGAACAGCTGAAGGTCACCGACCTGACGCAGCCAGGGCGCCATCAGATACCCGGCCGAGGTCGGCTTGCCGGTCGTAAGCCGGATGATCCGGCGGGCCTGGCACCAGCACAGCCGGCAGTAGCCGGACTTCAGCGGCTGCTGCCGACGGCAGGCCCCGCACTCACCGCCGATGTGCCGGCGGGCGAACTGCCAGCATGCCGGGCAGAGCCGGCCGGTGAACACGCCCCAGGCCAGGCAGCCGTCGCAGCTGGTCGCGGGCTTGCGATAGCCCCTGCGCGGACTCACCGCGTCACATCGGCGGCAGGGACCGGCCGTCCCGCCGACGCGGGACCACCGCCGGGACCGCAGGAGGTAGTTCGACCAGAAACCCGGGCAGGCCAGTAGTGACTCGCCTGCCACCAGTGGACCGTCGTCGTATCCCTTGATCAGCGCCCCTGGATCCTGTCACCAGCCACTGACATGGTCCGATCCAGGATCGGTATGGCTCCGCCGCCCAGTTACGGGACAGGTCTTAGCCCACGGCTTGCGGGACGTCGCCGAGTTCCTACGCCGAGCCAGCCGCGACGACATCGACGTCGAGACATCAGCCCTGATCGATTGGCGAGGGGCGGGCCCGGCGTGTGGTCCGCCCCCTGACTACTACGCCGCGGTGATGGGGATTCTTGGAAACGACCGACCCTGCTCCTCGCCGGATCCCTCCGGCAAGGGCGCCTTCGCTATCTCAGGTACCCGCGAAGCATCAGACATGTCAAGCCAGCATCGGTCTCTCACCCGTTCCTGACAGGTACCGGAGGGTTCGTCAGGCGTGTTGGCCACGTACGGCAGTGCCTCGCCAACTTCCTTTCGCGCGAGTAGAAAGTTGGCGCTGCGGTCGGGAATACGCCGGTCGTTCGGCGCGCACGCTCGTACCCGGGCACACACGCTCCGCCGCGCGCGACAACACCCACATGTAGTACCACTTGTTCTCCACCGAAGCCCGCGGTCCCTTCTCCGACCAGTGTTGGAGGAACACCCAGACGCTGCCCGCGCCGGCGCCGAGCCCCACGACTTGTAACGCGTCGCGGATCATTGGTGCGTACACCGCGAAAAGCGTGCCGGTCACGGAAACCAGTGCGGCCGAGCCTGTCAGGGCACCTTTTCGCTTCGCCTTGGTGATCTGGGCTTGTGCCTCACCGATGCCAGCCTTGACCTCGTGGCCGATCTTGAGGATCTCTCGGTCCACCTCGTTGGCCGCCATCGCGTCATCCAACTCGGCGATCCGGCCCTGGATGTGGTCCCGGAGCAGGCGGTAGCCGTCGAATTCCCCCATGGTGATCCGGCTGAAGTCGGCGAGTGAGACTCCTTCGATCACCGGTATGTTGACCTCGGTGATGAAACGAACATACCTGCTCTTCAGCGGAGTGGCTTCGGACTCACTCACTGCGCGCCCGTCTCGAATCAGGAAGTCAGCGCCCGTGCGCGGCTGCCCCGGCGCCGTAGTGACTGCGCCGCTCCCACGCAAGAAGTGCGTGCCTTCCTGCTCGGTTGAGGAGTAGCGAGGGAGGTACCAGACGATGCCCGATCGGGCGAGCGGCTCCGAATCGATCAGGAAACGCCCGATGTTGTTGAGCCCCGGCGCGTTGATTCCATATGCGTAATTGCTTCTGATCGATGAGTCTATCGCCTCGGGCCCGTAGGTGCTGCCGCTTGCGTCCGTGTTGAGTTCAAAAGAGCTGTACCGACCGACCTCCTGGTATGGCATACCCGCGCCATGTGTCAGCAGGAGCGTGTCCGTGACCAGTGCTCCTCTCTTCGTCAGCCGGGCCAGGCTGTAGTACGGGTCTTCCGTGGCTAGCAGGACGCTGTACGGCGACTTGGTGATCCGTCTTTCCCGCCCTCGGTACAGCCCGCCCCTGGTCGGGTCAAAGAGGTACTCAACATAGCTGCGCGCCACGCCCTCTGGGCTGTTCGGCAGCCTGTGTCTGTAGAACCCGTTCATCACTCGAGCGACGTGTGAGTTCTGAGCGTTCCGGATTCGGCTGCGATGATGACGCCACATGCGCCAATCCTGGGCACAGACGCTCGGGGTGTCCACACAGGAGCCGTGGTTGGTCTCGATCCCGACCAGCACCTCGCCCGGATCCAGGTCCTCGCCGCCGTGGCGGGCGAGGAGTTCATGGAGTTTGGCGATGCCCGCCACCCCCTTGGGCAAGTTCGCGGCGGCCAGCCTTCCGGCCGGTCTCGTCCTGGACCCCGACATCGAGATGGTCCTCGGCCCAGTCATCACCGATCAGCAGCGACAGACCCTCCCCAGTCACGTACTTCGCGGAAGACAGCCGCGTGCTGCTGCTGACGTTCGACCACGAGTCGGACCTGAATCTGTACGCCGAGGAGGATTTCGCCCTCCAGGAGTCCTTCTACGACGGCGTCCCCGAATCCCTCGTCGCCCTTGTCCGCGACCGTCCCGAGAACTACGAGTCGCTGAACCTCACAGACTCCGCGACAGGCCGGACGATTCACTACGCAGGCGGTGTCTTCTGGTACGACGGCACGCGCTGGCACGTGTCCGACGGCCTCGCGGAGTACTGCCACCGCGAGGACGCAGACCTCTTCGGCGAGTCCGGCTTCGACTACTGCCTGGACGCCTACCGCTTCGGCCAGGACTTCACCCCGGAGACCGTCGTGGCGATCCGCGACGAGGACGGTTATTACGAGGACGAGAAGGAGAAAGAAGCGG
Organism: Streptomyces sp. NPDC051020; assembly: GCF_040683105.1. Taxonomy (NCBI): domain Bacteria; kingdom Bacillati; phylum Actinomycetota; class Actinomycetes; order Kitasatosporales; family Streptomycetaceae; genus Streptomyces; species Streptomyces sp. NPDC051020. The sequence goes on from NZ_JBFBCG010000083.1 coordinate 23,957, forward strand.
ACCTGCCCGGCATCCGCGAAATCTTCACCCGGCACGGCTAGGACCGCCTTCCGAATCACTGGGCAGCCCAAATGAAGACGCCTGTGATGTGGGCTTGAGCAGGCAATCGTGGGCGCGGCAGCTGGTGGGTGAGCTGCTTGGCGGTCTCCCACAACCCGTCCGGAACAATCCAGCACCGCCCAGCCGCGGGCGCGGCGCAGGGTCGCGGCGTCCGCAGCCGGTCGTCGCTTGTACGCCTGCGCACACCCCGGTGGCAGGGTGCAGAGGACACCGCAAGAAATACGACAGAGGATGTCGGGTTTTGTGGAGACAGTGGGGGTGCCGGTCGGTGTCGTGTTGGCGCGGGCCGGGACGACGGACAGACAAGGACCCTCATGCGCGAAACACCCGACGATCTCCACCGGCTCCAAGCCCTCCTCGACGCCTCGCTCTCCCGCTCCACGGCGCACCTGCGGTCGATCATCAGCAGCGAGCGCACGCTCACCGCCGAGCAGCTCACTCGCGTGCTCACCGGCATGTGCACGCTTGCGCTGTCCACCGTGACGGCGAAGGGCGAGCCGCGGATCAGCGGCGTGGACGGGCACTTCCTGCACGGAAAGTGGCACTTCGGCACCGCGCGCGGCGCCGCCAAAGCCCGGCACCTCGCCGCCCGGCCCGCCGTCAGCGCCGCGCACATGCGCGGGGAGGACCTGGGCGTGTTCACACACGGCACCGCGGAGGTCCTCAACCCCCACCGTGGCGAGCCGGCCGCCGACTGGCCGGACCTGCTCGCGTACTTCCGGGACTTCTACGGCGACGACGCCTTCGACTGGGACAACGACGTGGTCTTCTACCGGCTGCACCCGCAGTGGATGGCCGTGTTCGCCCCCGACCTCGCCAAGCTCGGCGGGAAGGCGGACGAGGCGTGACCCCGCCCGTACCGGACACGCGCATGCCGGCCCCACACGCTGCCGGGGCCGGCAAGACGCGCGACACCATCGACGTCGTGGGCGCCCGCACCAACAACCTGCGCGACGTGTCCGTCAGCATCCCCAAAGGCCGGCTCGTCGCCTTTACCGGCGTCAGCGGCAGCGGCAAAACCTCACTCGCCATCGACACCCTGCACAGCGAGGCCCAACTGCGGTACTTGGAGGGGCTTTCGCCGTTCGTACGCCAGTACATCACCCAGCGCAACCGCCCCAAGGTCGACCGCATCCTCGGCCTCGGCGCCACGCTCGCGGTCGACCAGCGCCGCCTGAACCGCAACCCCCGCTCCACTGTCGCCACCATCACAGGGATCGACGGGCACCTCGGCCTGCTCTACTCGCGCCTCCCGCGGATCGGCCCGGACACGAACACGGGCCCGGCCGCGGACACCGGCGCCGGGCCCCTGACCACCGCGCACTTCGACCGCCACACCCCCGAAGGCAGCTGCCCGGACTGCCACGGCGCCGGCGGACGCTGGCAGGCCCAGGAAGACCTCGTCATCACCCGCCCGGACCTCCCCCTCTTCGAAGGCGCCTCCCCCTGGTACGCCAAATGGCGGTCCGGAGAGCACATGTTCGTCCCTGCACTCGCCGCCAAACGCGGCGTGGACCTCGGCCGGCCCTGGCAGTCGCTGCCCGCGGCGTTCCGGCACGACGTCCTGTACGGCACCGGCGACGAGGCGGTCGAGGCCACCGTCGACATCCCGAACAAGAACGAGACGGCTCGTATGACCTACACCTCCAGCCAACCGCTGCGCGGCGCGCTTGCCGAGGTGGAACGGGTGTTCGTCAACGCCCGGACGGCCGACGCCAAGCAGCGCTACCTGCCGTACATGCGCAAGCAGCCCTGCGGCACCTGCCACGGCAGCGGATTCGATCGGGTCGCCCGGTCCGTACGTCTCGGCGGCCTGACCTACCCCGATCTGCTGGACGTGGATGTACGCGAGGTCCGCCGCTGGGCCGGGCACGTCGCCGACTCCCTCGACACCTGGCAGCGCACCGTCGGCGAGCCCCTGCTGCAGGACCTCGGACGCCGGCTCCGCCTCCTGGACCGGCTCGGCCTGGCCCACCTGCAGCTGTCCCGCAGCGCCGCCACACTGTCCGGCGGCGAGTTGCAGCGCACCCGGCTCGTCGCTCAGCTCGGCACCGAGCTGAGCGACGTCATCTTCGTCCTGGACGAACCCGGCGCCGGGCTGCACCCGGCGGACAAGAAGCACCTTCTCGACATCGCCCTGGAGTTGCGCGAAGCCGGCAACACCGTCCTCCTCGTCGAACACGACCCCGAACTGATCGCCCGCGCCGACTGGATCGTTGATATGGGCCCCGGCGCGGGCCGCCTCGGCGGCGAGGTCCTGGTCTCTGGCTCACCCGCCCTGGCCGCCGCCGACCCCGCCTCGGCCACTGGCCGCTACCTGGCCGGCAACGGGCCGCGGCTGCGCCGTACCCTCCGCCCGGTCCGCGATGACGCCGACTGGGTGGAACTGCACGGCCTGCGCGCCCACAACGCGGCCGCGGAGCTGCTGCGCCTCCCTGCCGGGCGGCTCACCTGCCTGACCGGGGTCAGCGGCAGCGGCAAGAGCAGCGTCCTGGGCGCACTCGCCGCGGGCGCGGCGGCCGCCCTCAAAGGCACGGCTGCCGACACCGTGCGCAAGGTGACCGGACTCGACGGATTCGGCTGGGTCGCCGCCGTCGACCAGGAACCCCTCGGGCGCACGCCGCGGTCCAACCCGGCCACGTACAGCAAGGCGTTCGACATCGTCCGCAAACTGTTCGCCGCCACCGATACGGCACGCGCGCGCGGCGTCGACGCCTCCTGGTTCAGCTTCAACACCACCGGCGGCCGCTGCGAGACCTGCACCGGCTACGGCCGCAGGCTCGTCGACATGCACTTCCTCCCCGACATGTGGGTGGTGTGCGACACGTGCGACGGCCGGCGCTACGGGCCCGAGGCCCTGGAGGTCACCTATCTGGGGCTGTCCGTCGACCAGGTGCTGGACCTGACCGTCGCCGAGGCCGGGGAGGTCTTCACCGAACCCCGGCAGCTCGCGGAGACCCTCGCTGCGCTCGACCGGGTCGGGCTCGGCTACCTCCGACTCGGCCAGAGCGCCACCGAGCTATCCGGCGGCGAGGCCCAGCGCCTCAAACTCGCGTCCGCGATCCAGCGCGGCGCGGCGAGCCGCAAGGCCGGCCTCGTCGTCCTCGATGAACCCGTCTCGGGCCTGCACCCGTCCGACGTCCAGCGGGTCGTCGACGCACTCGACATGCTGCTCGACTCCGGCAACACCGTCGTCGTGGCCGATCACGACATCCCCGTCGCCGCGTCCGCGGACTGGGTGATCGACCTCGGACCGGGAGCCGGCCCCAACGGAGGCGCAGTGGTCGCGCAGGGCACCCCCGACACCGTCGCCGGCGCGGACACTCCCACCTCCGGATACCTCCGCCGGTACGCGGCCGGCCTGCCGCTCCTGGACGCCTCGAAGGACGCACGGCGCTGACGTACGGCGTGCCGGCGCGACCGGCAGGGTCGCATGCGTGGTCCGCGGCGGCTGTCCGTTCGCCACGGGCCACGCATGGCTTGCCCCGGGACCGGCGCAAGCCCGAGCCGCCGCGCCCGGCGAGAAGGGCGCCGAGCCCGTACCTACCTTCGACATTGCCCACGGCCCAACGAGCCATCACCACATGTGCGACATCCAGTGAGTTCCCCTGAGCCCCGCTGAGCCCCTGGGCCCGTGGCCAGGGAGTTCTTCCTCCTTTGTGCGCTCTGCTCGCTTGTGACGTAACCTCGGGATTCTTGAAGCGTTCTCATCTCGTCCGACCGATTCGCAGTCGGGTCGAAGGTGAGGAGGCTCGGGTTGGCAGCGTTGGCGGTCGTACGGGACCTGCGTGAGCGCTGGGTGTCCGCGTCGGTTGAGGAACTGGAGCGGTTCGAGACCGATGTGTTGTCCGGATTCGTCCTGGCACGGGCCTCAGCAGGGCTGGCGGACGGCACCATCCGCGGGGACGTCGGTCACCTGGATCAGATCAGGACCTGGTTCGGCCGGCCCTTGTGGGACATGGAGCCCGCTGACGCGGGATCAGGCCGAGGACACCCCGAACCCCGGCCGATCCCAGCTTGCGCACACCGACGTGACGCCCCTCAACAACGATGCCCGCGATGAGGACCGTTACGGTCGCCAACGCGAACACCAGCAGCGTGATCCTCGCACCGACGAGGACCCAGTCCTTCGCCAGCGCGATCTCGGCCACCACGCAGAGAGCGAGCACGGTCCCGATGATCCAGCCCATCCTGACCCTTCGGGCCACCAGCGCCCAGCACACAAGGGGGAATCCGAAGCCAATGATCACGACCGATACTCTGTCTCAGAGACAGCCACAGCGAAAGACCCGAACGCTCCTGCCGGACGGGCAGGCGAGCCGAGGACCACTCGGGGGTCGAGTATGAACTGAGCAGGGAGTGCAGTTTGCTGTCACATCAGTTGACACCCGGGCCTGAACTGGCCTTCCTTGCGAGTCCGGCGTGAACGGACATGGAGATCACCGCCGCGAGGGGGCGTAATGGGGCGGCGAAAGCGCGGAGCGGACTCGATCAGACCGGGCCCTGATACGTTCGGTTTCGGCATCCCCGCTCATCGGAACGGCCCCGGGGGCGTAAACGACCGTTTCCGCCCCCTGGCTTGATCGGAATAGCCTGAGCTCCCGCTCCTCTCCACAAGCAGTGGGGTTCGTCGTCGTGTGCCTGCCAGAGCGTTTCCGCGTCATCCCTGCTTAAGCAGGACGTACAGATCCCAGGGGGCCTTTGCCCCTGAAGTTCCCCCCTGAACCGGGACAGCGGATGTTTACGCTGCGGGGGTGAGGTCTTGCTGCAGCAGACTCCGGGTTTCGAGGGGTGTGACGTAC
>NZ_JBFBCG010000084.1:0-28123 GCF_040683105.1 Streptomyces sp. NPDC051020
TTCCCATGTGGCGTGCGATCGCAAGGCGGAGGCTCGCCCCGATACTGGGCGTATCGGGGCGAGCCCGACAACGCAGCGAGCGTGCGGGCCAGACACCGCCCGGCAGGCGGGACTTTCGAAACACGCCCTAGAAAAGCCCGTCTTCCCCACTTCGGAGACATCGACAACTGGGACACCCAGGGCAAACGTGCCCAGTTGATTTCCCCGCCCCATGCCTTCCACCCCGGGCACTGTCGCCGTGGACGTGCCGTCTAGGGTGCGGGGCATGATCCCGCATAGCTATCTCTCCGAACTCTTCTCGCTGGACGGCCGGGTCGCCGTGGTGACGGGCGGCAGTTCCGGCATCGGCCGAGCCATCGCCGGGGCTCTCGCGCGAGCGGGGGCGAGCGTGGTGATCGTGGCGCGCAAGGAATCGGAACTGGCGGCCACGGTCGACGATCTGGCGGCGGACGGCTGCCGGGCGGACTGGGTGAGCGCCGACCTGAGCACCCGTGACGGGGTGCGCGCGGCCGCGGAGCAGGCAGCCGAGGTGTTCGGCGAGCCCGACATTCTCGTCAACAGCGCCGGGATCAACCTGCGGCCGGCGATGGGCGAGCTGGACGAGGAGGTATGGGACGCCACGATGGCGGTGAACCTGGAGGCGCCCTACTTGTTGGGCCAGCGGTTCGGGCCCGGCATGGCCGAGCGGGGCTTCGGGCGGATCATCCACATCACCTCCCAACAGGCGCACCGGGCGTTCGTCCAAAGCGGCGCCTACGGGGTTTCCAAAGGTGCGCTGGAGTCGCTGGCCCGCTCTCAGGCTGAGGCGTGGTCGCCACACGGCGTCACCTGCAACACGCTGGTACCCGGCTTCGTCATGACCCCGCTCAATGCACGGTTGTCGTCCGACCCGGAGAAGGTGGCGGCGCTGGCCGCGCGCACGATGGTCGGACGCAACGGCCTGGCCGAGGACTTCGCCGGAGCGGCGGTGTTTCTGGCCAGCCGCGCATCCGGCTACGTCACCGGCCAGGCGATCTTCGTCGACGGCGGGCTCTCGGTTCACTGAGCTCAACACCGCATGTACCGGACGCACTGGGGACCACGAGCAGAGCCGGGGATGTTGCGGACCTCCCGCGTCCCTGGAGGTGACGGAGCCTGGTCCTTCTGCGCGCCGGACAGAGGACGCACAACACGTACGGCGTGTCGAGGTCGTGAGCAACACGTTCGACGGCCTCGTCGCGTGAGGTGAACCGCTGGGGAGCCGTCGGGGCCTCGCCGACGGACACTGCTGCCAAGCGGCCCGCAGGGCATCGCCAAACCGAAGGCGTCCGGATCGGCCAGCGCCAACTGGGTGATGTGGTCGATGAGTTCCCCGACCCGCTCCCCCGCGAAGCGGCTGCGCAGTTCCCGCAGAACGTCCGTCACCGCATCGGCGGCGGCGCTCACCTCGCCCCCGTCGTCAGCTGCGCTCGGCCTGGGCGATCCGGGGGAATGACTTGACGCCCGCTGCCTTGCGGCTGTTCGCGTGCTGGCTGACCGTCCTGCCGGGCGGGGCGTCCGCGAAGCCGAGCACCACGGAGTCGAGGACCTTGCCCGACGCATCGACGAACTCCACCCGGACCGCGTAGAACGCCGGCTTGTCGGTGGGGTTGGTGACGCGGACCAGGGCGCTTCGGAACTGCTCGGACTTCGCGACCGGCAGCCCGGTCACCGACACGTCCTTCACGGCGTTCCCGTGCCCCTGGACGCCTGCGAGCTGCTTGGTCGCCCGCTGCCTGTTGCGTTCGACCTCGGCGGAGACCGAGGCCGCGAATGACTCGTGGGTTCGCGGCGAGGCGCTCGCGGACGGCGACTCGGACGGGCCCGGGGACACCGTACGGGTGCTCCTGGCCGTGCCCGGCGCGGTGGTGGAGCCGCCGCAGGCGGCGGTGCCGGCAACGATCGACGCGGCCAGAAGGGCGGGGGCCAGGCGGCGGGCGGTGCGGCCGCCGAGGGTGCGCCGCAGGGGGCGGGACTGGTTCACGGACACTCCGGGTCTGCTCGGGAAGGTTGGGTCGACGGCGAACGGCAGGACGGGAGGACGCACCGGACGAACCGGATCCGTCGGGCTCCTCCGCTCGGGTCACTCGGCGTCGTCGCCGAAGACCTCGCGGAGCCGCGCTTCGCTCAGGGTGTCCAGGTTGCTGTGGAGGAGCTCGGCGCCGCCACCGGGGAGCGCGCCGCTGATCCGGTCCGGAACCTCGTCGGTGGTCAGCAGGAACAGCGCCGAAGTGCCGGGCGTCACCTGCTTCTTGACCTCGGCGATGAAGTCGTCGTCGATGCCGACGTCGGCCAGCTTGCCACCCAGCGCCCCGGCCGCCGCGCCGATGGCCGCACCCAGCAGCGGCATCAGGAAGATCAGCCCGAAGAGCATCCCCCAGAACGTGCCGCTCAAGGCGCCCGCGCCGACCAGGTTGAGCAGCTGCTTGGTCTTCGGCTTGGCCTTGTCGGCCGGCTGACCACGGCGGCGTCCAGGATCCTGATCAGCCCCTCCTTCTGCAGGGACTTGAGCGTGGTCTCCACCTCCTCCGCGCCCTCGGCCGACTGGAACTTCCACACGGTGAGCGTGGACATCGCACATCCCTCCTGAGGCAAGGTCAAGCAATTCGCTCATATTAGGATCAAAAGGTATGAATTGACTCGTCGAAATCGCCCGCTCCGCACGGGAGTGGGCGCAGTCCCCCGGAGGGAACTATGGATACGGACGCCCTGACCGCCGGCCTGCTGCAGGAGCTGCGAACGCCCAAGCCCTATCCGGCTGTGTCCCTGACCATGCCAACGCACCGGCAGGCTCCGGACAACGCCCAGGACGCCGTACGGCTGCGCAACCTGCTCTCCGAAGCCGAACGGCGGCTCGACGCCGATCCCTCGGTGTCCCGGGAGGCCAGGGCGGCCATCAAGACGCAGCTCTCCCGCGCGGTCGACGAGGTGGATACGCGCCGCAGGCTCGACGGACTGGTCATCCTGGCCACGGCGGACGACCATCAGATCTGGCTGCTCCCCCGTACGGCGCCCGAACGGGTGGTCCTGAGCGACACCTATCTGACCCGGAACCTGGTGGCCGCGAAGGCCCTGGCCGAACCGTACTGGGCGCTGAACGTCGCAGCGGACCACGCGACGCTGTGGAGCGGAACGGTCGGCTCCGTGCACCGGGAACAGATCGGCGGGTTCCCGCTGACAGTTCCGCAGGAGAAGCCGAACCCACAGCGCGAGGAGCAGATCGGCGACACGCCGAGCACGTTCTCCGACGAGGAAACGCGCATCTTCCTGCGCTCCGTCGACGAGAAGCTGCGTGCCGTCCTGGCCGCCGATCCGCGACCGATGTACCTGGTCGGTCTCGCCCCGGCGCTCGCCCTGCTGGACGAGGTCGGCGGGACCACCAAGCCGGCAATCGGCCGGCTCACGAAGGGGGTGCCGGCCGATGTGTCGCCGAGCGGCTTCCTCAAGGAGCTCGCACCCGCTCTCGACAAACGCCGGGCGGAGGTCGCCGCAGAGGTCGCAGCCAGGCTCGACGACGCCCGCAGCCGCCGTGCCTACGCAGGTGGTCTCGACGAGGTGTGGGCAGCCGTGCGGGAGGGGCGGGCCGCTCTCGTCGCGGTTGAGGAGCAGTTCCAGCAGACCGTACGGGTCACGGACGAGCACCTGGAGCCGATGCCCGCGGACACCGTGGGCACAGCCGACGGGACGATCCGTGAGGACATCGTCGACGAACTCGTCGAGGCGGCACTGGACAGCGGCGGCGATGTGGTGTTCCTCGCCGACGACTCGCTGGCGGAGCACGGACGGATCGCGGCAGCTCTGCGCTACTGAGCAGGAGTCGCTGAGCAGGGCGAGCCCCTCCCAGGTGAACCGGGCCTGTGGGCCCGGCGGTACGCACGACGGCGAACAGCCTCCGGTCGGCGGGCCGCAGCGCCCTCGCCGCGTCGAGGGCGGGGAAGGCCGGGGGCCACCCACGGCGCGCCCGGCGACGACGCCCCGTCGGCCCCCGACGGCGCAGACAGGCCCTGGTGGGCGGCTTGGCTGCGATCGCGGCGCCGCACGGCTGGGCGGACGAGGACACGCGCGGCTGCGCGGCTGCCCGGGCGGCCGCAAGGCCCCGTACCGGGGCGATCCGATGCGTGCCCCGGGAGCCGCTGGGACACTGGAGGGGGCGCCCTGGCCCCCGTCACGCAGAAGACACAGCACCCGGGAGAGGAAGTGACCGCACCATGCCACCCGGATCCAGTGCCAAACATGTGCGGCAGTACGAACACATCAAGGAGAGTGCGCAGGAGCGCGGAGTGAGTGAGGAGCGGGCCGAGGAGATCGCGGCGCGCACGGTACACAAGGAGCCTGCCCGCTCCGGCGAGTCGAGGACCGCGAGCGATCTGTTCGTCCATGACCTCTCGTCCGCGCGGCGCGGCGGCCCGGGCTCCCCCAGCGCTGCCGAAGGCCCTACCCGCGACGAGCTCTACGAAGAGGCCAGGAAGAAGAACGTCAAGGGACGCTCGAACATGACGAAGTCCCAACTGGCCAGGGCGGTCGGCCGCTGAGCGCTCGCCCCTGTCGGTCGGCATCCGCCTCGCGGTCCGTCCGGCCGGGGCATCGTGGACCAGTCGGCCACCTCGGGGAGGTCTGTGGCGTGTTCACGGATCCACGCGTGGTGGCGGGTGCGAAGATCCGCCATCGCCCTGCGCACGGCCGACGGCGCGGACACCGAGTCCGGGCACCCGGTCAATGACGTCCATGGCAAGCCGGTAGCGGTCGAGGCCGTTGCGGACGATCATGTCGAACGGCGTGGCCGATACCGCGACGTCGGACAGGCCGGACGCACGGACGCACCTGCCGGCGCAGAGGCGTGGGCCGGCCGTCGCGGGGCAGCTATGCGGACCGGCTAGCGTCCGCCTCGGGGCCGTACCAGACCGTCGTGGCATTGCAGAACTCGCGAATCCCGTGCCCGGCGAGCTCTCGTCCGTAGCCGGAGCGCTTCACTCCGCCGAAGGGCAGTGCGGGGTGGGAGGCCGTCATGCCGTTGAAGAAGACACCGCCCGCCTGCAGATCACGCACGCACTGACGGCTGTCGTCGGCGTCACGTGTCCATACGTTGGAACTGAGACCGAAGGGGGTGTCGTTGGCCAGGGCCACGGCCTCGTCCAGGTCGGCGGCCCGGTACAGCGTGGCGACGGGGCCGAAGGTCTCCTCGCGGTGGATCCGCATGGCCGGAGTGATCGCGCTGAGGACGGTGGGGGCGTAGAACCAGCCTCGGTCCAGCCTCGCGCCCAGGCCGGTGGGCCGACTGCCACCGCAGAGCACGGTCGCGCCCTGCCGGACGGCGTCGTCCACCAGTTCCTCGATGTCGATGCGGCCCTGTTCGCTGGCGAGGGGGCCGATGTCGGTGGACTCCTGCTGCGGGTCGCCGACCTTCAGAGCGCGCATTCCCGCGGTGAATTCCTCGGCGAACTCGTCGTACACATCGGTGTGCACGATGAACCGTTTGGCGGCGATGCAGGACTGGCCGTTGTTCTGCACGCGGGCGGTCACCGCTGTCCGGGCGGCCTGCCGCACGTCGGCCGAGGGAAGGACGAGGAAGGGGTCGCTGCCGCCCAGTTCCAGCACGGTGTGCTTCACCTCGTCGCCTGCGATCGCCGCGACCGCGCGGCCGGCCGGCTCGCTCCCGGTGAGAGTGGCGGCGACGACCCGGGGGTCACGCAGGATGGACTCGACCGCCGCGGACCCGACCAGCAGCGTCTGGAAGCAGCCTGCCGGAAAGCCCGCCCGGCGGAACAGGTCCTCCAGGTACAGCGCGGTCTGCGGGACGTTCGACGCGTGCTTGAGCAGGCCGACGTTGCCCGCCATGAGCGCGGGGGCCGCGAACCGTACGACCTGCCAGAGCGGGAAGTTCCACGGCATCACGGCGAGGACGGGGCCCAGCGGACGGTAGTGGACATAGGCCCGGGAGGCTCCGGCGTCGCCCACATCGCCGGCCGACGGATGCTCGTCCGCGAGAAGTCGCTCTGCGTTCGCCGCATACCAGCGCATGGCCTTCGCGCATTTCGCGGCCTCCGCACGGGCCGCCTTGACGGGCTTGCCCATTTCGGTGGTCATGGTGCGGGCGATGTTCTGCTGGTCCTCGTCGAGGAGGTCGGCGGCCCGGTTCAGCAGGCGGGCCCGTTCGCCGAACCCGCTCGTGCGGTACTCCCGGAACGTGGCGTCTGCGGTCGCGAGCCTGCGTTCGATCTCCGCGGCTCCCAATGCGTCGAACGTCTTGAGGGTCTCACCGTTCGCGGGGTTAACCGTCGCGATGGGCATGACTGTGGCCTCCTTGCCTCGGTTCTTCGACCGTGCCGCGCCACGCCCCGTCGCGCAACGCGGGCCCAGGTGCGGGTAACCCGACCGGCGCGGACTGTGCGTGCTGTGAGCACGTCATCCGCGCCGGTGGGCAGGGCAGGCTTCTTCGCGTACGGACCCGTGTACCGGTCCGGGTGGGGGTGCGCGCTGCCCGTTTCGTGGGGCCGGCAGCAGCGGCCGCGTCAGACGAGGGCGGGCTCGGAGACGGGCGGCAGGAGGAACTCGTCTACGCCGGGCAGCGGCGTGCGCGGCACCAGATCGGTGTTGCGCGGCGCCTCGGCGTAACGGGTGAACCAGACGACCTTGCCGTCGAGTGTCCGGCAGGTGCCCCAGCTATGGCTCAGGGCCATCACACGGCTGAGACCACCGCCGCCGGTGCTGAGCAGCCGCGGCATCTCCGAGCTGTTGTCTTCGACGGAGACCGTGAGGTGCCGTCCGGACCAGCGGAGTTCGACGACGCAATGGTTGTCGTCACCGACGTGCCGGTGGACGTTGGTCAGCAGCTCCTCCACGCCCCGGCACACCGGCCGGACATGGAGTTCGAGGCTCCAGTGGCGCAGATGCGCGGCGACGATCCGTCGCACCTGGGTAACGCGCTCTGCCGATACCTGGAGTTCGACCAGATAGTGCCGGTCGAGTGGAACGGTCATCGTCGAGGCTCCTCACATCGAGGCCCACTTGCTTCGCCCGCTGAACCAACGACCCCCCGAATACGAAGAGCGAGCAGATGTCACTGTTAGGTCACTCCTTAGGGTGACCCGGTAGGACCGGTTGCGCAACACGTCGGTCGGCGGGCCGCGGCGACGGGACGGGGAAGCCGTCCCGAAAGCCCTGCTCAGCGCGGAGAGGGCTGAGCAGGGCTTGCGCGCCGAGCAGTGTCATGCCCATGAGCTCACCGCCGATGTGCCACGCTTCACCGGAGGTCAGGCAGATCCGGCAGCAGCTTGTCCGGAGTGAGCGGGAGATTGCGCAGCCGGGCTCCGGTGGTGTGCCGCACCGCGTTGCCGATGGCGGCCACGGCCCCGACGATGCCGATCTCGCCGATGCGCTTGCTGCCCATCAGGTTGAGATGCGGGGCGTCTTCGTCGATCCAGTGCGCCTCGATCTCCCGGACGTCGGCGCAGGCCGGCACATGGCAGGAGGCGAGATCGTTCTGCGTGACGTCGCCGAAGACGGGGTCGATCGCGCTGCCCCCGGCCAGCGGCATGCCGAGCCCCGTGATCACGCCGTCGGTGAACTGGCCTGGCACAGTACGGGAGTTGAGGACGTGTACGGCGGCGAAGACGCCGAGAATACGGCGCGTCCAGACCTCACCAGTGCAGCTGTCGACGGCGACTTCGGCAACGTGCGCGCCGAACGCATGCCGCGCGTAAGGGGATTGCGCAGCCGTCTCCTCCGTGGTGTCGGCGGTGACCGTGAGGCCGTCGTCGGGCAGGGGTCCGGCGCCCTCGCGCAGGTGTCGCGCCACGGCGGTGGACGCCTTGTGCACGGACCGGCCCCGGGAGGCCGTACTCGCGAAACCGCCGGCCAGGGGCGCTTCGGGCAGCGCGCTGCCGCCGATGTCGATCCGGACGTCGGCCACGGGGGTGTCCAGCGTTGCCGCCGCGTCGGTTCTGCGCCCTACCGGCTCTCCAGCCGCAGGCGAACCTCCTCCTCCTGGTCACCGGAGACCGTTCCGACGACCTGCACCGTAAAGGCGTCGGCAAGGTGTCTCCTGAGCTCCTCGACCGCCCAGTAACCACCCTGCACATCGACCTTCACGGGCTTGCCCAGCGCGACGGGACCCGAGACCACCCGCGCCTCGGACACGTCGACGGTCACGGTCCATACCGTGGGGCGCTTTCCCGCCAGGTCCTGCGGCACGTCCGCCAGGGCCCGGTCAGTGGCGAAGGCGGCCCGCAGGACGTCGAAGACCGTTCGTGCGTCATCCTTCGCGCATCCGCTGATGGCCACCGACACCTCCTTTCCGTGCCGGCTCTCCTCCATCTGCGACTGTGTGCTGTTCACCTGGGTTCCTTCCGCTCGGAGTTCTTCCGTACGCCCCCACGCCGGGGGCGGACGGTGTGGACCGGATCCTCGGCGGACGCGACGATCCCACATCGTGTGCGGGCCGAACCCGCGAGCAGCGCCGGTCCGACGCGGACGGCGGTCGTCCTCGACCTACACCCGCCGGCCGCGACCGGCCGCGCGGTAAGGACGGACGGAGCGCACCACCCGGCCGGAGGCCGCGGCCCCCCGTACGCCGCGACATTGCCGCACGCCCTCTGCCCAGCGGGTCGCCGCTGGTCAGCTGTCGGTGGACCGGCCAACGGCCGATCGGATTCGGCACTGCCATCGCATCCCTCCGGCGATTCGGGAACCCTCTCCAGGCTCACCCCACGGCTGGGTGTCGGCGACACGAAGGGGACGGCGGCGGATGGGCCCGGCAGCGAAACCCGCGCCGCCCGACCCGACGGGGGCTACGTCCGGGCAGACCGCTCCGCCAGGGGAAGGAGCATCGTGTCCACCGCTCGGTCGTCGAGGCCGCTGAGCTACGAAACACTTTTCGACCTATATCCACTTAAAACATGAATTGACAGCCATTGCCGAGTGACGACCGCATGCCGGGGTATCCGGCATGCATGGACGTTTCCAACAGAGCCCTCAATTCCTTGGCCCTGCCCCTCGCACTCGGGCGGGACGCGACCGAGGCGGTGATGCCGATTGTCGGAGTAGTCCTGGTGGCCGTGCTGATCGGTGCTGTCTGGCTGGGAAAGCGGCGCCGGGCCGAGGAACTGCCGCCGCCGCGGCCGGACGAGCAACCGCCGCGACCGGACCACCGGACCCACTTGGAAGAACGCGACATCCACGGCGACGACAGCTTCCCGGCCGACGGACGGGGACTCTGGCCCTACGAACTCGGTGACCACGGGAACGAGCCCATCCGCCGGGACACTGACGAGCCACGCGACTGAACCGGAATCCCAGGAGTGGCCGCAGGCCGACCACACCTTCCCCGACATCACACCTGCGCCCCCGTCGGGCGGAGGGTGACCTGCTCACCCGCGGCAGCGGGACCGCTCCGGCGTGTGTTGCGGGAGTTGCCGACCGAAGTGAGGCTGGTAGAGGCCCGACGGCCACCGGCACACGGATGCCGCAGACCCGACGAAGGCAGTGGGACCATGACCGGAAGCAAACCCAGGACGGTGTCCGCGCCGGCTGCGCTCACAGGGTCGGCTGCTCCCTGCTGGGTCAACCTCATGACCAGCAACCTGGAATCGGCGCAGGCGTTCTACAGCGCCGTACTGGGCTGGACCTTCCGTGCGGGCAAGCTGGGCCAGGAGTTCTCCGTGGCGCGCCGCGACGAGGTGCCCGTGGCCGGCATCGCGGCGGTGGCGACGGCCTATCAGGTCGCCGTCGCCTGGACGCCCTACTTCGCCGTCCCGGACGCGGACGTGACCGCCGCACGCATTCGCGAGCGCAGCGGAACGGTCGCGGTGGGGCCGCTGGCCCTCGGCAAGGGGCGCGGCGCGCTGGCAGCGGATCGCGACGGCGCCGTGTTCGGATTCTGGGAGCGCAAGGCGCCTGCGACCTCTCCCCCGGCGCCGGACAACTACTCGCACGCCTGGCTCCGGCTGCGCACCAGGAGCGCCTTCGAGGCGGCGATCTTCTATGGCGAGGTGCTCGACTGGGCGACCGGACGCCCCGGCTGCTGCGAGGTGTCCTACGCGAAGGACGAGGTCATCGTGGAGTGCGGCGGCAGGCAGCTCGCCCGTATCAGCTCCGGGGCGGTCGAGGCGGCACCCGATCCGATGATCCGTCCGCACTGGCAGGTCTACTTCCCGGTGGACGATGTGGCGGCGGCGGTGGCCTCGGCCCGCGAGCACGGGGGCTCGGTCGTCGAGGAGCGGTCGACGAGCGAGGGCAGCGAAGCCACGCTGCTGGATCCGGACGGTGGACTGTTCACCGTCACAGACGTCCGGAACCCGGCCGTGGAGGTCGCGGAGGTCGCGGAGGTCGTGGAGGTCACGGAGGCTCCGGAGGACACGTAGACCGGCTGGGAAGGAATGGTTCCGTATCCCCTCCCCCGTACTCACTCGACGGCCCGGCACCGACTCGCCTACGATCTTGGGTACGGCATCGCGCGTCGGTCACCGGCCGGGTGAGGCGTGGAGGTGCCCGTGAGGTGCCCGTTGGAGGCATTCCACAGTGTCAGTCGAGTTGAATCACACCATCATTCACGCCCGGGACAAGCGGGAATCCGCCGATTTCCTGGCGAACATCCTGGGTCTGGAAATCGGCGCGGAATGGGGTCCGTTCATCGCGGTCGTCACCGCGAACGGGGTCACGCTGGATTTCGCGACCATCCCCGCCGAATCGATCACCATGCAGCACTACGCCTTCCTTGTGTCGGAGGCGGAGTTCGACGCCGCATACACCCGTATCAAGGACCTCGGGATCACCTACTGGGCCGATCCGCACCGGAAGCATCCGGGCGAGATCAACCACAATGACGGCGGCCGGGGTATCTACTTCCTCGATCCCGCCGGCCATGCCATGGAGATCATCACGCGTCCCTACGGCGGCTTCGCCTCGTAGCGGGCCCGGCACACGAGGGGTTCGGCCGGGACCGGGTATCCGGGTCCGGTCGGGCCCTTCTGCGGTCCGTCAGCCGACCGGGAGAACCAGCTCGGGCCGGTCCCACATCACAGCGGGCGGGCGGGCGGTCTCGGTGCCGGTCCGCCGAGCGCCCACACTGCGGTAGAAGCCTTCGGCAGGCGGGTGCGAGACGATGCGGACGCCGGTGAGGCCGGCATTCCGCGCCTCGCCGCGCAGATGCCGGATGAGCAGGCGGCCGATCCCGAGGCCCTGAGCATCGTCGGCGACGAACATCAGGTCCAGTTCCGGCGGGTCGAGGATCAGCGAGTAGAAGCCGAGCAGCCGGCCGGAACCGGACTCAGCCGACTCGACGGCTGCGAAGACCCGATGGGTCTCGATGTAGTCGGCTCCCACCCGGTATCCGGCGACCATGGGCGCGTAGGGCCCCTCGTAGGCGCGGGAGTTCCTGACCAGCCGGGTGAGACGCTTCGCGTCGCCCGCCGTCGCCCGCCGGACCCGCACCGCGCCGCGGCCCACCTCGCCACTCGATGACGTAACACCCGATCTCATAGGGGGAGTATTACGCACCAGCGGACGGGCCGCCGCCCTGGGGTGTGTTTCGAAAGTCCCGCCTGCCAGGCGACGCCTGGCCCGCCCTACGGGCGGACGACGCTCCTTTCGAAACACGCCCTAGAAGCGTCCGCCACGCCACTCCCCGACCACCGCGTCGATGTCGAACGGGCGCAGATTCAGCATCGGCCCCGGCGGCGGCCGCCTGATCGCCGCCTCGATCTTCTCGTTGACCTCGGTGAGCATCCGGCGCACCTCGGCCTCCGAACGGGCTCCGGACACCGCCTCGCGCACATCCTCCGCCTCCTTGCGCAGGGCCAGGGCCGGCGGAAGCATCGACACGCCTTCGCGCTGCATCTTCGCCTTGATCCACCAGGCTTCGTCGTACGGGCGGTCGATATCGGGCAGCGGCTTACCGAAACCCGGCAGTTGGGAGAAGTCGCCGCGCTCCTCGGAATCGCGGATCTGCTTGTCAACCCATGATTCGAAGCTGACCCCCGGGGGTTTGCGCTCGGTCACCGTACGCCCCTCTCTCGGAGAACCCATGATCCGTCCCTCCACGATACCGAGGGCCAGGCGCCTCAGTGCTGGTGCCCGCTGTTCGCCTCGGTCCGGGCCCTCACCGAGGGCTTCACCTCGACCGTGAAGGCGGCGGTGCGGACCTTCCCCTCGTGCTGGAAGTCGAGGAACAGGCGGTACGTCCCCGCGCTGGGCGCCGTCGCCGTGAAGGAGACCAACGGTCCGGGACCGCCGTCGTTCGGGTGGACATGCAGATAGGCGAGGTCCCCCGAGCGCAGGGCGACAAGGTGCCCGTAGGCGCCGAGATAGGGCTGCAGATCGGTGAAGGGCTTTCCGTTGCGGCTGATGGTCAGTTCGAGTTCGCTCTCCCGGCCGGCCCGGAGTTCGCCACCGAGGGCGACCCGGTAGCCCTCGACCTCGGCCGCGCTGCGGGCGGCCGGTGGAGCGGCGGGGCGGTAGGCGCCGGAGACCGGGAGATCCGCGCCCAGCGTGAGGTTCCTGGCGCCTTCGGCGGCCGGGGTGAAGTCCGCGAACGCCCGGTAGTCACCGGCTCTCGGCAGATCGACGGAAGTCGACCAGGTGCCGTCGGCCGCGCGGACGGGATGCAGATGCCTGTACTCGGTGAGGTCGCGCGAGGCAAGGATGAAATGCAGTTCCTTACCGTGTTCGCGCCGGAAGGCGGTGACCTTGCGGCCGGCGTCGTCCTCGATCGCGAACCGGATCACCGTCCGGCCGCCCGCGGCGACCTCGGGTGCGTCGAGCGCCAGCGTGTAGCCGTCCTCGGATATCTGCAGTCCGCCGGGCCCGTGCTCGGCCGCGCCGTCCCGCCCGGTGGCGCCATGACCGCCGTGCTGCTGCGGCGCGTGAGCGCTGGTGGAGACCATCGGGTCGACCCCCTTTCCGACGCCGTACGCCGTCCCGAAGGTCGCAGCAAGCGCGGCGGCAAAGACGGTGATCTTCAGTCCGTTGTTCATGACGGCCTCCATCGACAGGGAAGCGGGCGCTTCCGACAGGCCAACAACATACCCCCTAGGGGTATGAAGTCAACCGCGATGTCCTGCCGACGGCCGGTTCCGGGATCAGGCGGAGACCACGAGCCGGCTCCGCAGCCGCTCCACCACGGGCTCGGGGATCCGCAGCCCGTCGCGCACATATCCGTCGAGCCCGCCCCACCGCTCGTCCATGGCATCCAGGGCGACATCGAGATAGCGGGGGCGGACCTCGATGATCGCGGTGGCGATCTCCGGGTCGCCACCTGCGTCCAGAAAGCCCTGTACATACGGACGGAAGGCGGCCCGCACCACCGGATTGACGGCAAGGAACTCGGCACGTACGACCTCACGGGAGGCCCCGACCATCAGCAGGAGCAACGCGGTGGCCCAGCCGGTTCGGTCCTTGCCCGCAGTGCAGTGGAAGAGCACCGGACGGGCCCCGTCATCCGCCGCCGTCTCGACGAAGGCCCGGTACGCGGCCGAGGCGCCCGGCGACAGCACCATCTGCCGGTATGTCTGCGCGAACAGCCCCTCGGCCTTTCCGCCCCCGAGCAGTTCGTCCGCGGCCACCCGGTCGGCGAGCAGCGCGCGCAGCCGGGCGGGTGCCACGCCCGGGTTGTCACCGAGGACGTCGGCGACGAACAGCCGGGCTCCCGGAGGCAGCCGGTCCGGGGCCGCCATGCGCTCATCCGCGGTCCGCAGGTCGACGACCGTACGGATACCGAGGGCCGTCACCGCCGGATCGCGCACCGTGTCGAGCTCACTGAGCTGACCGGAGCGCACTACCGCACCAGGCCGGACACGGCGGTCGGGACCCAGCGAAATGCCGCCCAGATCGCGCATATTGATAACGGTGGCTGCCGGAACGGGCCTGGCGGTCTGCACGATGATCTTCCCCTCATTCCGGACACAGCTGATCAGTTGATTCGGCTCGGCCGAATCAACTCGCAGGCTGCCGGGAGATCGACAATAGAAAACGCCGGGAACGGGGCTGTGGGCGGCGGCCGGGTCAGCCTGCCAGAATCTTCGCCTTCTGCGCCTCGAACTCGGCTTCGGTCAGAACGCCTTGCTTCTTCAGCTCGGCCAGCCGTTCCAGTCGGTCGAGGAGGTCGTCCGCCGCAGGCGCGGACGGCGCCATCTGCTGCTGCATGGCCTGTTGCTGTTGCACGGCCCGCTGTTCCTCCACCTGTTGCTGTGCGACAGCCTCCTGGGCTCCCCACTTCTCCTGCTGATGCCTCTGGACCCGTCCGCCGACCGCCGATGCGGTTCCGGCGACGACTGCGGTGCGCGCCACGGCGCCCAGCAGTCCCGGTCCGCGGCGGTTCATGCCCGGCCCTCGGAAAATCGGCATGATGTGCGCCCCTTCCAGTGCGATGCAGCGATGACGACGGTCGGCGGGCGGGGCGGGTTCAGCCGGCGGAACCGGCGGCGGCCACGGCCGCTTCCGCGACGTCGGCCGGGATCCGCTCATGGGCCACCAGCTGGCCACCCGAGGCGCGAACGGCCTCCGTGAGCGGTACCGCCCACAGGTCCTCCCACACGATCAGCGCGGCGGAGCTGCCCCGGGGCACACTCTCCCCGAGGGCGCGGATGTCCTCGCTGTTCAGCAGGCCGCTGACCACTCCCTCGACCGGCTCGAAGGACACCAGGTCATCAGGGTCGAGGTCCTCCAGTTCGACCATGTCGAGCGTGCCGTCCTCGGCGCGGTACACAAACGTGAGGTCGAGGATTCGCACCGCCTTCGAGGCGACCACCTCCGCCAGCGCCGGCGCGATGGCCCCGGTGAAATGACTGCCGGGGAATGCGACGACGATGTACTCCACTGGTCCCACAGCCACGGGCGTTTCCTCTCCTGAGGGATGGAATGCCAGCAGCATAACTTCGGTCATTTAGTGCCGCACTGTGACAATCTGCCCGTAGCGACGACCTCTGCGGCCGCCACGGGCAGAGAACGACGGAGGTGTCCTCGGCCGCCTCGACACCGGTCCACGCGCCGTTACCTGCGGTGAGCCCCCGTTCGGCGGCTGTTTCGGGGGTGACCTCGGCGACCGGGTCCGACGTCCCGGCGGAGATGATCAGCTGCCCGTCGCGGCAGGCTGTACCGGGCAAGCCCCTCAGCGGACGTGCACCACCCACCCGATCGCGCTGGACCGTATGTGCGACAAGATATTCGGAACGCTCTTGCACATGCAATGTTTGCGGCAGACTCATGGAGCACATGCCAGCAGGGGTCGAGGAAACACCAAGGTCTTGACGGATCTCCGAGTACGCCACTGTCCGTACTGGATCAAGCGCGTTGGGAGAGGGCAAGGTCACAGGCGGTCCCCCTGCTGCTCATCTGAGCCTTCGCCTAGCATCCAGGCATGACGGTCCTGCCTGCTGACGGGCTTTCGTTGGCCGCCGAGTTCCCTGATCCAGCCCATGAGCAGTGGCAGAGCCTGGTCGAAGGTGTGCTGCGCAAGTCGGGCAAGGATGTTGCGGGTTCGGCCGCCGAGGAAGCGCTGTCCACCACGGTGGAGGACGGGCTCATCACCCGCCCTCTCTACACCTCGCGCGATGACGCGCCCGATGCCGGATATCCGGGCTTCGCCCCCTTCACCCGCGGCGGCAAGGCCGCGGGGAACGCGGTGGGCGGCTGGGACGTCAGGCAGCGGCACAGCCTGACGGATCCGGCCCGGCTCAACGAGGCCGTGCTCGCGGATCTGGAGAACGGTGTCACGTCGCTGTGGCTGACCGTCGGCGGTACCGCGGGTGTACCGGTGTCCGGTCTGGCGCGGGCACTGGACGGCGTCTACCTCGATCTGGCTCCCCTCGCGCTCGACGCGGGCAGTGAACTCGACGCCGCGGCAACAGAACTGCTGCGGCTGTATCAGGCGCGCGGGGTTGCCGCGGCATCGGTGCGCGGCAGTCTCGGCGCGGATCCGCTGGGGCAGGCGGCCCGCAGCGGCGATACTCCGGATCTGACGTCCGCCGTGCACTGGGCGGAGCGGTGCGCGCAGGAGTACCCCGGGCTGCGGGCTCTTACGGTGGACGCGCTGCCTTACCACGAGGCCGGTGGCTCGGCCGCCCAGGAACTGGGCAGTTCGCTGGCCACGGGTGTGGCCTATCTGCGGGCGCTGACCGGGGCGGGGCTCTCCGTCGAGGCGTCCTGCGCACAGGTGGAGTTCCGGTACGCCGCGACGGCCGACCAATTCCTGACCATCGCCAAGCTGCGGGCTGCACGTCGGCTGTGGGCGCGGGTGGCCGAGGTGTGCGGGGCTCCGGGCGCCGGTGCGCAGCGTCAGCACGTGGTGACGTCGCCGGTGATGATGACGCGTCGCGATCCGTGGGTGAACATGCTCCGGACGACGCTGGCATGCCTGGGCGCAGGCGTCGGCGGGGCCGACTCCGTCACCGTGCTGCCGTTCGATCACGCGCTGGGTCTGCCGGACGCGTTCGCCCGGCGCATCGCCCGCAATACGTCGACGATCCTGCTGGAGGAGTCGCATCTGGCCCGGGTCATCGACCCGGCGGGCGGCTCCTGGTACGTGGAGCGACTGACCACCGAACTCGCCGCCGCGGCCTGGGCGTTCTTCCAGGAGATCGAGCGGGCGGGCGGCCAGGCCGCGGCGCTGGGATCCGGTCTGGTCGGTGAGCGGCTGGCAGCCACCTGGGCGGCACGCAGCAAGGATCTGGCGCGGCGCAAGGAGCCGATCACCGGGGTCAGCGAGTTCCCGCAGCTGGCGGAGCGTCCGGTGGAGCGAGAGACCGCTCCCGGCACCGGTGGCGCGCCGGCCGGCCTGCCGGTGGTCCGTCGTGACGAGGCGTTCGAGGCGCTGCGCGCGCGGTCGGACGCCCATCTGGCGGCGACGGGCAGCCGCCCACGGGTGTTCCTCGCCGCGCTCGGGCCCGTGTCGGCGCACACCGCGCGGGCCACGTTCGCCGCCAACCTGTTCCAGGCGGGCGGGATCGAGCCCGTGCACGACCCGGTGTCGGTGGACGCGTCGACGGCCGCCGGAGCCTTCGCCGCCTGTGGGGCAGGTGTGGCGGTGCTGTGTTCCAGCGACGCGCTCTACGCCGAGCAGGCCGGTGCCGTGGCCTCGGCGCTGCGCGCGGCCGGTGCGCAGCAGGTGTTCCTCGCGGGCCGGCCCGCCGAGTATCCCGATGTCGACGCGTACGTCTTCGCGGGCTGCAATGTGGTGGCCGTGCTCTCCTCCGTTCTCGACCGTATGGGTGTGGCGTAATGCGGATCCCCGACTTCTCCGACATCGAACTCGGGCCGGGCACCGGCGCCGAGGGGTCCGAGGACCAGTGGCGCACAGCGGTGAAGGAGTCCACCGGCGACCCCGAGGGCGATCTGCTGTGGGAGACGCCGGAGGGCATCTCGGTCAAGCCGCTGTACACCGGGCGTGACCTGGAAGGACTCGACTTCCTCGGCACGTACCCGGGTATGGCCCCCTATCTGCGCGGTCCCTACCCGACGATGTACGTCAACCAGCCCTGGACGATCCGTCAGTACGCGGGCTTCTCCACGGCCGAGGAGTCCAACGCCTTCTACCGCCGCAATCTCGCGGCCGGGCAGAAGGGACTCTCCGTCGCCTTCGACCTGCCGACGCACCGCGGCTACGACAGCGACCACCCGCGGGTGACCGGCGATGTCGGTATGGCGGGCGTGGCAATCGACTCGATCTACGACATGCGCCAGCTGTTCGACGGCATTCCGCTGGACCGTATGACGGTGTCGATGACGATGAACGGCGCGGTGCTCCCCGTACTCGCGCTGTACATCGTGGCCGCCGAGGAGCAGGGCGTACCGCCCGAGAAGCTGGCCGGGACCATTCAGAACGACATCCTCAAGGAGTTCATGGTCCGTAACACCTACATCTATCCGCCGAAGCCCTCGATGCGGATCATCTCCGACATCTTCGCGTACACCTCGCAGAAGATGCCGCGCTACAACTCGATCTCCATCTCCGGCTATCACATCCAGGAAGCGGGTGCGACGGCCGATCTGGAGCTGGCGTACACCCTCGCGGACGGGGTGGAGTATCTGCGGGCCGGGCGGGACGCCGGTCTCGATGTCGACGCGTTCGCACCGCGGCTGTCCTTCTTCTGGGCCATCGGCATGAACTTCTTCATGGAGATCGCGAAGCTGCGGGCGGCCCGGCTGCTCTGGGCGAAGCTGGTCAAGGAGTTCGAGCCGAAGAACGCCAAGTCCCTTTCGCTGCGCACCCATTCACAGACATCGGGATGGTCGCTCACGGCGCAGGACGTGTTCAACAACGTCACGCGGACCTGTGTGGAGGCGATGGCCGCCACTCAGGGGCACACTCAGTCGCTGCACACCAACGCCCTCGACGAGGCCCTCGCGCTGCCGACGGACTTCTCGGCGCGGATCGCCCGGAACACCCAGTTGCTGCTGCAGCAGGAGTCGGGTACCGGCCGGGTCATCGACCCGTGGGGCGGCAGCGCGTACGTGGAGAAGCTGACGTACGACCTGGCGCGACGGGCCTGGCAGCACATCGAGGAGGTCGAGGCGGCGGGCGGGATGGCGCAGGCCATCGACGCGGGCATCCCGAAGCTCCGGGTCGAAGAGGCTGCGGCCCGTACGCAGGCCCGGATCGACTCCGGGCGGCAGCCGGTGATCGGGGTCAACAAGTACCGGGTGGAGACCGATGAGCAGATCGATGTGCTCAAGGTCGACAACTCCTCGGTGCGATCGCAACAGATCGAGAAGCTCCGGCGGCTGCGCGCGGAGCGCGACGAGGGCGCCTGCCAAGCGTCGCTGCGAGCACTGACGGCGGCTGCCGAGCGCGGTCCCGGCCCAGGCCTCGACGGCAATCTGCTGGCGCTCGCGGTCGACGCGGCCCGCGCGATGGCCACGGTCGGCGAGATCTCGGACGCACTGGAGAAGGTGTACGGGAGGCACGCGGGCCAGATCCGTACGATCTCCGGTGTGTACCGCAACGAGGCTGGGGAGTCACCTTCCGTGGACCGTACCCGGACGCTGGTCGACCGGTTCGAGGAGGCGGAGGGGCGCCGTCCGCGCATCCTGGTCGCCAAGATGGGCCAGGACGGCCACGACCGGGGTCAGAAGGTGATCTCCACGGCCTTCGCCGACCTGGGCTTCGACGTCGACGTCGGCCCGCTGTTCCAGACGCCGACGGAGGTGGCGCGGCAGGCGGTCGAGGCGGACGTTCACATCGTGGGTGTCTCCTCGCTGGCGGCCGGGCACCTCACTCTCGTGCCGGCGCTCCGTGCGGAGCTGGCCGCCGAGGGCCGCGACGACATCATGATCGTCGTGGGTGGGGTGATCCCGCCGCAGGACGTCGAGGCGCTGCACGAGGCGGGTGCGACCGCCGTGTTCCCGCCCGGCACGGTGATCCCCGACGCCGCCTTCGATCTGGTGACGCGGCTCAGTGCCGCGCTCGGCCATGAGCTGTGAGCCGCTGACCCGATGGCTCCGACGATCGATATCGACAGCTATGTGAAGGGAGTGCTCGACGGGAAGCGGGCGCACATCGCGCGCGCCATCACTCTCGTCGAGTCCACCCGCCCCGATCACCGGGCACTGGCCCAGCAGTTGCTCCGCGAGCTGCTGCCGCAGTCCGGTAACGCCCGGCGCATCGGCATCAGCGGTGTGCCCGGGGTCGGGAAGTCCACTTTCATCGACGCGCTCGGCACGATGCTCACCGGGCTCGGGCACCGGGTCGCAGTGCTGGCGGTCGATCCGTCCTCCAGCCGCACCGGCGGCTCCATCCTGGGCGACAAGACCAGGATGGAGCGGCTCGCGGTCGATCAGGCGGCGTTCGTACGCCCCTCTCCCACCGCCGGGACACTGGGCGGGGTGGCCAAGGCGACCCGGGAGTCCATCGTGGTGATGGAAGCCGCGGGTTACGACGTCGTGCTGGTGGAGACGGTCGGCGTGGGCCAGTCGGAGACGGCCGTGGCCCAGATGGTCGACACGTTTCTGCTGCTCACGCTGGCCCGGACCGGCGATCAGCTGCAGGGCATCAAGAAGGGGGTCCTGGAGCTGGCGGACGCCATCGCGGTGAACAAGGCCGACGGTCCGCACGAGCGGGACGCGCGTGCGGCGGCCCGTGAACTGGCGGGCGCCCTGCGGCTGATGCACCCGGCCGACGCGGCGTGGACTCCCCCGGTGCTGACGTGCAGCGCCCGTGAGTCGACCGGTCTCGACACGTTGTGGGAGCGGCTGGAGCAGCACCGTGCGCTGCAGGACTCGACGGGGCGGCTCGCCACGAAGCGACGCGAGCAGCAGGTCGACTGGACCTGGACGATGGTGCGGGACGAGCTGTTGGACAGTCTGCGCAGCCATCCGAAGGTCCGCACCCTCACGCCGGCTCTCGAACAGCGCGTGCGGGACGGTGAGTTGACGGCGACACTCGCCGCCGAGGAGATCCTCGCCGCGTTCCGGGGCGAGGCGCGCAACGGCTGATCCGCGGTTCTCCGGCCCTCACCGGCCGTGCGGTGCATGGTGAGGGCCAGGTGGACCTGTGCAGTTCTACCGGGACCTCGGCGCCCGGACCGCGTGCCACGACACCGGCCCCGCGGGGCGCGGCCGGCCCACTCCGTCGACTCGCCGACCCGGCTCTGCCGGGCCCACAACAACTCCGCCACCGCCGGTGGCCGCACCCGATAACGCGACATCCCTCCGCCGCATCCACGGCACCGTCCCCGCTTCCTGAGCCTTGCCTGCGGAACGGAAGCCCTCCGCATAGCATGACGTGTTCACGTATCAGCACAGGGAGAGCAGGCACATGGAATTCCGCCGACTCGGCCGCAGCGGTCTGACGATCAGTGAGATCGCCTACGGGAATTGGATCACCCACGGCTCCCAGGTGGAGGAGGACGCCGCCGTCGCCTGCATCCACGCCGCCATGGACGCCGGAATCACCACCTTCGACACGGCGGACGTCTATGCCGAGACCCGCGCCGAGGCCGTCCTCGGCCGGGCGCTCAAGGACCAGCGCCGCGAGAGCATCGAGGTGTTCACCAAGGTCTACTTCCCGACCGGCGCGGGGCAGAACGACCGCGGTCTGGGACGCAAGCACATCCTCGAATCGATCGACAACTCCCTGCGCCGGCTGCAGACCGACTACGTGGACCTGTACCAGGCCCACCGCTACGACCACTCCACGCCATTGGAGGAGACCATGGAGGCGTTCGCCGACGTGGTCCGCTCCGGCAAGGCCCTCTACATCGGCGTTTCCGAGTGGACGGCCGACCAGCTGCGCGCCGGACACCGGCTGGCCCGCGAGCTGAACGTTCCGTTCATCTCCAACCAACCGCAGTACTCGGCGCTGTGGCGGGTCATCGAGGCCGAAGTGGTGCCCACCTCCGAGGAGCTCGGCGTCGGTCAGATCGTCTGGTCGCCGATCGCCCAGGGCGTGCTGACCGGCAAGTACAAGCCGGGGGCCCAGCCTCCGGCCGGCTCTCGGGCGACCGATGAGAAGGGCGGTGCGGACTTCGTCGCCGGGTGGCTCCGCGACGACGTCCTGGAGCGCGTCCAGCAACTGCGGCCGCTCGCCGACGAAGCCGGTCTGAGCCTTGCCCAGCTGGCCGTCGCCTGGGTGCTGCAGAACTCCAACGTCTCCGCCGCGATCATCGGCGCTTCCCGGCCCGAGCAGGTCACGGAGAACGCGAAGGCGGCGGGCGTGACGTTCGACGCGGACCTCCTCAAGGCCATCGACGACGTACTGGAGCCGGTGGTGGAACGCGACCCGGCGCTGACCGAGGGCCACGAAGGCAACGACAACGACTGAGTCGACCGGTCGCCCGCGACGGGGAGGGCCGGGCCACCGTCCGGTTGGCCCGGCCCTGCTCGACCCGGACATCGTCCTGCGCGTCGACGCCGCGGCCACCCTGTCGGGCGCGGCTGCGGCCATCGGGGCCCAGGCAGTCGCCGACACGTTCTCGGGGTACGCCAAGGCGGCGCAGCCGGCGCTGATCAACGGTGTTCCGGGCGCCGTCTGGGCTTCAGGTGGGAAGCCGCGGGTGGTCCTCGGCTTCGCCGTCGAGGACGGCAGGATCGTCGCGATCGATCTCCTCGCCGACGCCGATCACCTCGGCCGGATGGATGTGCGGATCCTTGACGCCTGAGCGACGGCGGTCGGGCTCGCCGCTCCAGCGGAGCAGCGAGCCTCGCGTGTTCTGGTGCCTGTCACTGCGACGGAACTCCGTCCGTCGGTGCTATGACACGCGCCGCCGGAGCAATGTGACCGGACCCGCTGAGGAATCCGGAATCAGCCGCGGGCGGTCATCGACGCCGTGTGCTCACGGACCTGCGCCGGCGTGAGGTAGGCGTCCGTGTACTCGAAGGCACGCAACGTGGCGGGTTGCCTGGCCTGGAATCCGGTGCGTACGAAGTCGTCACCGGCGATCGCGTTGAGCATCCAGTTGGTCATGACACGGGCCTTGGCCACATTGGTGCGCAGCGCCGACCAGTGATAGCCACGGGCCACGGCCTGCGCGGCGATGCCGTGCATCTCGATGCCGAGCGGCTTGGAGACCGCGTCCTTGCCGCCGAGGTCCACGACGAGCCCGAGGTCCCTGTGGACGTACGGCTTCAGCGGCTGGTGGCGCAGAGTCGCGATCAGGTTGTCGGCGAGCCTGCGTCCCTGACGCGTGGCGTGCTGCGCGGTGGGCGGGCAGACCGCTCCGTCGCCCTTGACGAGGTCCGGCACGGCGGCGGCGTCACCGAGCGCGAAGACGCCGTCGAACCCCGGCAGGGTCATCTCGGGTGTTACTGCCAGCCGGCCTCGTACCGTTTCGGCGTCGAAGGTGGCGACCAGCGGGCTCGCGGTGACGCCGGCCGTCCAGATCAGTGTGCGGCAGGGCAGTACGCGGCCGTCGGTGAGCGTCACCATGTCCGGTCCGGCTTCGGCGACGGAGACCCCGAGCGACACTTCGATGCCTCGCTCGCGCAGGACTGCCAGGGCGCTGAGTCCGAGCTTGTCCCCCAGCTCGGGCATCAGCTTCGGGGCGATGTCGACCAGGTGCCACTTGATGAGCTTCGGGTCGAGCCGGGGGTATTGCCCGACGGCGTTCATGGTGAGCCGCTGCAGACACGCCGCGGTCTCGGTGCCCGCGTAGCCGCCGCCGACCACCACGAACTGCAGCCGGGAGGCCCGTTCGTCCTCGTCGTGGCTGGCGTCCGCCAGGTCGAGCTGGGTGATCACATGGTCGCGTACGTACGCGGCCTCGGCCAGCGTTTTCATGCCGCGGGCGTTGTCGAGCAGCCCCGGGATGTCGAACGTACGGGTGACGCTGCCGGGGGCGAGGACGATGTAGTCGTACGGTTCGTCGACGATCTCGTCGGTGATCTTGCGGATGACGCAGACCTTCGCCTTCGGGTCCACGCCGATCGCTCCGCCGGGGATGATCCGGGTGCGGTACCGACGGCTGCGGCGCAGCGAGACCGCAACGGACTGTGGGGTGAGGACGCCCGCGGCCACCTGGGGCAGCAGCGGCAGGTAGAGCTGGTAAGAGAACGGGGCGACGAGCGCGACGTCCGCCTCGCCGAGGTTGAGTCCGCGCTCCAGACGGCGTACGCACTCGACCCCGGCAAATCCGGCGCCGACGACGAGGATCCTGGGTCGTGCCACGGTGTTCGTCCCTTCTCGGGTCTGCGCGGTGGCCCGTACTCCTGCCCGGTCACACGCGCCCATCACCCCACATCCTCACGAACCGCGTCCGACTTCGCCCGCTGAGGGCGGCGGACGGACGACGGCGGGGAGTCAGCGGGTCAGCAGGGTGAGGGCTGTGCACGTGCCGCTGACCACGCCTGCGGTGACGACAGCAGTCACGACGCAGCGTGCTCTGAGCGCGCGGTAGCGGTCGTTGTACTCGCCGCGCAGTTCGATGGCGCGGTCCGCGATCCGGGACAGCATCGCCCGGGATGCGGCAACCCGGTCCGCCGTGTAGACGCGTTCCACTTCCTCACACTGGGCGGTGGTGAGCCAGGGCAGCTCGCCGGTGAACCGGGCAGCCCGTCTGCGCGCCTCCTCGACCTCGGCGTTCCACAGCAGGTATCCCTCCATCTGTGCCAGGCCGCGCGCGGTGCTGTCCTTGTCGTCGTCCATTCGTCCTCCTTTCACCGAGGCTCCGTCACGCCGGGCCCTGCCCCGGACCCCCCGGGGTGGTGTGCGGGCGGTTGTGCGCCTCGCCGAGGGCGCGTACGGCGGGGTGGTGCAGATCGAACGCCGGGGATTCGGAGCGGATCCGCGGCAGCGTGAGGAAGTTGTGCCGCGGCGGCGGGCAGGAGGTCGCCCACTCCAGCGAACGGCCGTAGCCCCACGGGTCGTCGACCTCGATCTTCTTGCCGTACTTGGCGGTCTTCCACACGTTGTAGAAGAACGGCAGCATCGACAGTCCCAGGAGGAACGAGGAGATCGTCGAGACGGTGTTCAGCGCGGTGAACCCGTCGGCGGCGAGGTAGTCCGCGTAACGACGCGGCATACCCTCCGCGCCGAGCCAGTGCTGCACCAGGAACGTGCCGTGGAAGCCCACGAACAGCGTCCAGAACGTGATCTTGCCGAGCCGCTCGTCCAACATCTTGCCGGTGAACTTCGGCCACCAGAAATGGAATCCGGCGAACATCGCGAAGACCACGGTGCCGAAGACGACGTAGTGGAAGTGCGCGACGACGAAGTACGAGTCCGAGACGTGGAAGTCCAAAGGCGGCGACGCCAGGATGACGCCGGTCAGACCACCGAAGAGGAAGGTCACCAGAAAGCCGATGGACCAGAGCATCGGTGTCTCCAAGGACAGCGATCCCTTCCACATCGTGCCGATCCAGTTGAAGAACTTCACCCCGGTCGGTACCGCGATGAGGAACGTCATGAAGGAAAAGAACGGCAACAGCACACCACCGGTGACGAACATGTGGTGCGCCCACACAGTAATCGACAGGCCCGCGATGGCGATGGTGGCGCTGATCAGACCGATGTAGCCGAAGACCGGCTTACGGCTGAAGACGGGGAGGATCTCGGTGACGATGCCGAAGAACGGCAGCGCGATGATGTACACCTCCGGATGGCCGAAGAACCAGAAGAGGTGCTGCCAGAGCAGCGCACCGCCATTGGCCGCCTCGAAGACACGCGCCCCGAACTTGCGGTCCGCCTCCAGCACCAGAAGGGCCGCTGCCAGCACCGGGAAGGCCAGCAGGACCAGCACGGCGGTCAGCAGCACGTTCCACACGAAGATCGGCATCCGGAACATCGTCATGCCCGGTGCGCGCAGGCAGATGATCGTGGTGATGAAGTTGACCGAACCGAGGATCGTGCCGAATCCGGAGAAGGCCAGGCCCATGATCCACAGGTCGCTGCCGATGCTGGGCGAATGGACCGCGTCGGTCAGCGGGGAGTAGGCGAACCAGCCGAAGTCCGCCGCCCCTGCCGGAGTCAGGAAGCCGGCCACGGCGATGATCGAGCCGAAGAGGTACAGCCAGTACGCGAACATGTTCAGCCGCGGGAATGCCACGTCGGGCGCGCCGATCTGCAGCGGCATGATCCAGTTCGTGAACCCGGCGAACAGCGGCGTCGCGAACATCAGCAGCATGATCGTGCCGTGCATCGTGAACAACTGGTTGAACTGCTCGTTCGAGACGATCTGCGTGCCGGGGCGGGCCAGTTCGGCGCGCATGATGAGTGCCATCACGCCGCCGACGACGAAGAAAGCGAACGAGGTAACCAGGTACAACGTTCCGATCGTCTTGTGATCGGTGGTGGTCATCCATCTGACGACCACATTGCCCGGTTCCTTGCTCCGTACCGGCAGTTCGTTCGCGTACGACTCGTCTGCCTCGTCCGCCCCAGCTGTGCCCATCGTCGCCACAACGACGCTCCTTCGATCGGTCCTTCGCGGGCGGACTCGGCACCCGGCGGGGCGCCGCTCCCACCGGGGCGGCCGGCAGGTCCCCCCGGCGCGTCGCGCCAGTTTCCTGGTGCAGCAAACCAGCCACGGGACCGACGTGGGCTGCCCGGCGCCCGCCCTGGCGTGACATTCACCCATCAGGGTGTGCTGACCCGCCGCGGTGTCCCGTCCGGATCAGCCATGGGCTCGGCGGTACCAAGGGGCGGCCGGGGCGTTCGCTGCCGTGCGCGCTCCGGCATCCGGCGGCACGGGCGTCACCGTCGCCGGGGCACCCCGTGCCGTCGGTGTCACGCGTCCCCAACTCGGCTTCCGTGAGCATCGCTTGCGGTGCACATGGTCCCGTGAACCGCCGTGCTCACTTCGCGGCCGGGTGGCCCTCGTCGAGAAAGAGTGCCGTACCGAGATCCGTGAGGCGGGCCACGATGTCCGTCTGCTCGCCGATGCGCCCCGTGCGTGGCACGTTGCCGTCCATGGTGAGCATCGCGTTCACGACGATCTTCGCCGCTGCCGCATCGAGAGCCGGCCGGACCTCATCGAGCCGGCGGACCCACAGCGCCGGACAGTCCCGCTGCGCCTGACGCGCCGCCTTGCTCTCCTACTCCGGGAGCTGGTCCAACTCCTCGACCAGCACACCGATCAAGTGACTCTGGTTCAGGGTGAATTCGATTCACGAGCGGAGCAGCCCGTTCAGGCTCCCGCGCGGGCCGGTGGCGTTCGCGAGCGCCTGTGCGGTAGCAGCCCTCGGCGCCGTACGGGTCCGGGGCATCCAGTTGCCTCGGGGACCGGTCTACTGCCATTCGGCATACACACCGGGGTCGCAGAGTTCGAGGACGATCTCCCCCGTCCCCGAGGCGACTTCCGCCACGGGGCGCACCCGCGCACCGACGTGCACCAGGTGCGGAGCGGGGCCCACGACACGGCACCGGAACACGAACCCTTCGGGCAGCCGGACGAGCGACTCATTGCGTGCTGCCTCCGTGTAACGGTGCACCACGCTGGTCCGCACGACGACGCCGAGGCCGTCACTGCGTACGGAATCCAGATCGCTCGACGCGCACACAGGACACAGAAGCCGCCTGAAGGACGCGGTGCCGCACCAGCGGCAGCGCTGATAGATCAGTCCGGTTTGACCCTGCGCCGTCGGTGCGGCATCGATCGCTGAAACGGAGTGGGACACGTCTCGACCCCCTGAACTCGGCTCGGTGCGTCAGCGTCGTGGCTCGACACGGACGCAGGCGCACCATATGGCACTGAGTGCCGAGACGTAAAGGCACCGAGTTCCTTCTCTTCGATTGAGGCGACCGGCACAGCTTGCCGGGAGGGGCATGAGAGCAGCTCAGTCCTCGGCGAGAGCCGACTCCACCCTCTGCACCACACGCCACATCGGCGTGCCCTTGGAGGCGACCACCACGACGACCTCGTCGTCGTCCGCGGTCGGCCCTGCGGGGCCCGCGGCCTTCGCCCCCCAGACTTCCTGTACGACACCGAGGGCGTGGTCCACCGCGGCCTCGGCGTCACCCTCGCCACCCGAACGCAGCCACGAGCGCAGGCCGTTGTTGTGCGCGGCGACCACGGCAGCGGCGATCACCTCGGCGTGCAGCGGGCCGTCCGGCGTGCCGGCGTAGCGGCCCCGCAGGTATTCAGCCATCGTCCGTTCGTAGCGGCGCACCACGGACAACTCGTAGGTGCGCAGGCCGGGAACCTCCCGCGTGAGGTGATAGCGCTGGACCGAGAACTCCGGATTCGCCGCATACATCCGCAGGACGAGCCGGGCCGCATCGCACACCGTGCTCACCGGGTCGCCCTCGTCGGCCGCCTCCAGGAGCGCGGTCATGTCAGCGAGGCAGCGCTCGTGGTCGGGGAAGACCACGTCCTCCTTGGAGGGGAAGTACCGGAAGAACGAACGCCGTCCGACCCCGGCCCGCGCAACGATGTCGTCCACGGTGGTCCGCTCGAAGCCCCGTTCAAGGAAGAGCTGGAACGCCGCTTCGGCGAGCACCTCCCGCATGGGGGGTTTCTTCACTGGTCTGCGCGCCTCGGTCATGCCGGGAACCTAACACCAAAACCGGCCGTTCGACACTACGTACCTTTACAGAGGGTACTGAGTTCCATAGGGTCATCTCAGGACCCACACCCAGGTAGGAGAGCCGGCGTGAGCTTGAGGATCGTTGTCTGTGTGAAGTATGTGCCCGACGCCACCGGTGACCGGCACTTCGCGGATGATCTGACGCTGGACCGTGAGGATG
>NZ_JBFBCG010000085.1:0-28002 GCF_040683105.1 Streptomyces sp. NPDC051020
GACCTCGCCCGCACCGCACCACGAGAGCCCTCCGACCGTCACCGCCGAAGGGCTATCTCGCCGTACCCGTCTGACCGTTGAGTTTTCCGGTCAGGCGTGATGTCCGCGTTGTCGAGGCAGGCTTTGACAGTCTTGTTCGTCGCAGGTGACGTGGAGGTGGCGGATGCCGTCGATGCGGGCAGTGCTTGAGTGCCGTGAGAAGGCCGCGCTGGTGCGGGTGGAGGAGTTGCGGGCCGAGTTCGAGCGTGTGCGGGCAGCTCTTGCGGAGGCGGAAGAGGTGCTGAACCACCGGGTGATCGGCCTGGAGCAGTATCTCGAGTCGCTGGCCGAGCGTGATGCTCCCACCGCGGCGGGGGGGCCTGGGCTGGCCGCGGCCGAGACTGTGGTGGAGGAGTCGGCGTCAGCGACTGGGCCGCGCAGGACGGTGGCCCGCAAGGAGGACGGGGTGTCGATGGAGGTCCTCGGCGCGGACTACCGGCACATCATGGCCGTCTTCGAGGAGGCGGGTGGTGACAGTTTGACCGCGCGGCGGACAGCGGTGGCACTGGGCTGGGACAGTTCGGCTCCGTCCCGGGTAGAGGGCGCTCGGGGGAAGCTGAAGCGGCTGGTGGAGCGAGGCTGGCTGGTCGAGGAGAGGCCGGGCCGGGTCACGCTGCCCGCGGCAGGCACGGCCGCTGCTGCCGCGTAGTGGCCTTGCGACGAAGGCCTGGCGGCCGAGATCGTCCTCAAGGCCCTGGCCGTGACCGCCATGGTGGCGGTCACGGCCAGGTGGGATGGGGGTAGGTGATGGACTGAGGATCAGCTGCCCAAGACCGAGCCGAACTCGGCGTTGGGGTAGGTGAAGCCGAAGGCCTTCTCGCTGAACGACGTCGCGCCTCTCGTCGTCAGTCCGGTCGCCGAACCGCGCAGCACAAGGTCGCCGCCGTCGCGGGTCGACCCGGAGAAGACGTCCTCGCCCTTCGCTGCGATCGCGACGTCCGCCGCGCCGTTGCCGTCGAGGTCGGCGATGCGTACGGCGGAGCCGAACCAGTCGTCCGCCTCCGCTGCGCCGGGCACACCGGTGGTGGCCTGGTGGAACGCCTGGGCACCGGTGCCGGTCAGGCCGGTGGCTGTGCCCTTGAGCAGGACCGCCCGGCCGGTCTGCGTCACACCGTCGACCGTCTCGCCCGGCACGCCGACCGCGACATCTGCGGAGCCGTCGCCCGTGACGTCGCCGACCGCGAGCGAGGCACCGAAGTTGTCGCCCGGCTCGTTCGCACCCGGGACGCCGACAGTGTCCTGGTCGAGCGTGGCAGTACGGTGGGCGCCGAGGCCATCTGCGCTGCCGTAGCGGATGTGGATGAAGCCCGCGGCGTCCGAGTACTCGCCCGCGGTGGCGGCTGAGGCGGGGGTGTGGCCGGTGACGAGGTCGGTGTAGCCGTCGTGGTCGATGTCCCCGGCGGCGGCCGCGGCGGTGGGGGCCTCGTTCTCGCCGGAAGCGCCGGCACCCGGGTCCGCAATGGAGAGATGGTCGAGCCGGTCGGGACCCCAGGTGTAGACGGCAGTGTGCTGGCAGTCCGTGATGCCGTCACAGCTCGCGGGGCCGGTGACGGCCAGCTGGGCACGCCCGGCTCCGGTGAAGTCGCCCGCGGTCAGGGTGCGGGGCTCGACGAAGCCCCAGAAGTAGTGGGAATACTTCGCAGCCGGCGCCGTGCGGCCCGCGAGGTCGTCATACACCCACAACTTGTTGCGGCTGAGCGCGGCCAGCTGCATCGTGCCGTCACCGTCGAAGTCGCCGACAGCGAGCTTCCTGCCGAAGTCCTTCTCGTCTTCCCAGACGCTGTCGGCGAGCGGGCTGTCCATCGCGATGCCACCGTTCACCAGGCCGTCCGCACCGCCCCACAGGACAGTGAGGCTGCCGTAGTCACCACTGTTGTAGTCCACCTTCTCGCCAGGAGAGCCGACGACGAGGTCGGTGTAGCCGTCGGCGTCGAGGTCGCCGGTGGCATAGGCACTGCCGAAGATGTCGTTGATTTCAGCAGTGCTCGGAACCCCGGCAGAGTTCTGGGTGAGCGTCACCGAGCGGGCGGGCGACACACCGTCAGCGGAACCGTAGAGCACGGTGACCGAGCCGGCTCTGAAGCTCCCGTCGACATCAGCTTGAGGGGTGGCCACGACGAGGTCGGCGACACCGTCACCGTTGAAGTCATCGGCCGTGGCGGTGGCCGCGCTCGCTGTGGGGACAAAGGTTAAGGACAAGCCCGCGGATACTGCTACGGCAAGGGTCAGGGTACGTACACGCAAAATTGCTCCAGTCAACGTGGTTGTCATGACCGCCCTATCGTGCCCGCCACCACTGACAACGCCCCGGCAGCAAGCCCAGCCGCAGCGCCGCCGCGTACCTGCGGGCTGCCGGCATCAGGGTGGAAGTCGACAACCGCCACATCGACCGGCCGGTACTCCCGCACTGACGCGGGCGCGAGCCTGAGAAGTGGTCTCATTACCGATCCCCGGACAACCGCTCGGCTTGACCGTCGTCGATTCGGGGCTAACCTGATCTAGCGCCTCACGTCGGCTCTCCGCTTTCCGCGCCGGAGGCCCCAGTCCGGGTTCGCGTCGCCGACCGGATACGGCAATCGCGTCGGCCATGGCCGACGTCTTCCACACGATCCTCGCTGTTCTCGGTCGCCGAAATGGGCCGAGGTCACCTTGTATGCCGAGGAAGTGAAAGCACATGACCGTCTCTGGGATCTTGAAATCAGGCAAGGCCAAACTGGCCCTCGGAGTGGCGGTGCTCTCCGCCCTGACCGTGGTACCGGCTCATGCCTCAGATGATCTCGGCAGGGCCCCGGGGGGCCAGAAGCCGACCGTGGTGCTCGTGCACGGGGCATTCGCCGACGGGTCCAGTTGGAACGCAGTGGTGCAGCGCCTGCAGCGGGACGGCTATCAGGTCATCGCCCCGCCCAACACGCTGCGCGGCATACCCCAGGACTCGACATACCTGAACAGCCTGCTGAAGACCATCACGGGGCCGATCGTCCTCGTCGGACACTCCTACGCCGGCGGGGTGATCTCGCAGGCGGCCGCCGGTGTCGACAACATCAAGGCACTGGTGTACGTCAACGCGATCATGCCGGACAAGGGGGAGTCGTTCGCCAGCCTCTCGGGCAAGTTCCCGGCAGCCCCGATCACCAAGGCGTTCAAGCAGGTGCCGTTCCGCAACGGCGACGGCACCACGGGCACCGACGTGTACATCCAGCCCGCCAAGCTCCACGCGACCTTCGCCCAGGACCTCTCGCAGCAGCAGGCGTCCGTCATGGCATCGACGCAGCGCCCGATCGCACAATCGGCGTTCACCGACAAACTCACCCAAGCGGCCTGGCGGGACAAGCCGGTCTACGTACTCATCGGCAGGCAGGACCGGGCCATAAACCCGAGCCTCGAGCGGTACGAGGCCAAGCGCGCACACGCGCGCAAGACGGTGGAGATCGACTCCTCGCACGTGTCCCTGGTCTCCCACCCCCAAGCGGTCACGGATCTCATCGTGAGCGCGGCCCACGACTCCGGTCACCAGTAGGCGAACGGGCAGCACCCCGAGCACACGGCGGGGGCCTCCGGCACACACCGGAGACCCCCGCCGACGATGCCCTCACGGAACTGCCGCCGTTGCGCCGGCGGGCGCATGACTGGTACACCAACGACTTTTGCCACGCCTGTCGTGGGACTTATGGGACGGGTGGCCCGCGTCAGCCGTTGACTATCGCGATCGCCGAGGCCGGGTTCCCGCTGCGATTGCGGGCCCGGCTCCCCGCTTGCCCGGAACCTCTGAAGGGTGCGCCGCACGAGGCGTGCGATGCAAGAGTTCGAGTCCGGCCGGGCCGTGGTCGGGTCGCGGGTCGGCGGGGTGTGTAGCACTGTGGCATCGAGATCGGGGCGCAGTCTGAATTCGACGCTCCGGGTTCGGCGGTTGCGTAGAAGGAGCCGAAAGGAAGATCAACATGGCGAATCGTGTGCTGAAGAAGGTGCTCATCACGGGAGCTGCAACCGGCTTCGGGTACGAGGCTGCGATGCGTTTGGCGGAAAAGGGCTTCGACGTGATCGCCACGGTGGAGATCTACGCCCAGGTCCAGACGCTGAAGCGGCAAGCGGCCGAGCGAGGGGTGAGCCTGCAGGTCGAGAAACTTGATGTCACCAACGACGGTGATCGCCGCAAGGCTCTCAACTGGGGTGTGGAGATCCTGGTGAACAACGCAGGAGTCGGCGAAGGTGGCTCAACCGTCGACATTCCCGCATCGAACATCCGGCACCAGTTCGAAGTCAACGTCACCGGACCGCTGCTCCTCACTCAGGGGATCGCCAAGCAGATGGTCAAGCGCGGCGCCGGCAGAATCGTATGGGTGTCATCTCGAGAGGGCCTGAACGTCAACCCTTTCACCGGTATCTACTCCGCTTCCAAGCATGCGGTCGAGGCGATCGCCGAAACCATGGCCTACGAGCTGCAGGAGTACAACGTCGAGGTCGCCACGGTCAACCCGGGGCCGTTCTTGACCGGCTTCAACGATCGCATGTTCCAGACCTGGGAGAGCTGGGAGGACGACCCCTCGCAGCGGCTCTTTGACTACTCCAAGCTCGCCTTCCCCCGAGCCCAGTTCGATCCTGAAGCGGTCTATGCGACGTTGACCGCCGTCGCTGCCGGGGAGGTCGACCGTTTCCGCAATCTGGAGCCCGCGTCGATGCTCGAAGAGACCAAGCACCTCCAGCAGGTTCCCTGGGAGCGCAAGGTCACGGATGGCCTCGGGACCCGGCATCAGGCCATTCAGCACTCCCACGAGATGCAGCCTGAGACTCCCGTTGCAAGCTGATCCCGTTCCGGGTGACCGCTGGGGTCGCCAAGGCGGTGGTGGACGGTCGCCGGGTGGCCTACTCGGAACGTCGTCAGTACGCCCCGAACGACCAGAAGACGCCCACCTCGTCGTCAGTTACCGCGATCAGGCCCAGGTCCTCGAAGAAGTCGAGGCCGTTGAGGTACTCGGAGGTGAGGAAGCCATGGGATTCCGTGCCCTGGAGGCCTGCTGCGAGGAAGTCCTGGGCAGGGTCAGAGGCGGCGGCCGTCGCGTTGGTCCAGTAGCGCGCCGTGGGCCCGTACCGGTCGAGCAGGATTCGGGCATCCGCCAGCACGATGTCCCGGTCCGGGCGGGAGCGGACTGGGGCAGGCTCCGACTGCCATTCCTCGGCCATGATGGCGAGCGCGGTGACCGCCGCCTCCGCCTCCAGGGGGTACAGGCGGTCGGGGAACTCTGATGCGTCCGGGGGATCGAAGGGGTACGCGGGCACCATGTGGCGGGCGGCGTTGGTGCGGTCCCAGTCCAGCCGGACCCAGCCCCGGGGGTCAGGGACCGACCGGTGCAGCACGGCGTGGACGTCGTGCGCCCAGTCCTCGTGCCGCCGGGGGCCGGTAGCAGCGAAGGTGTACGTGTCGTCGAGCAGCCGCAGCGCCGCCGCGTTCCAGGGACAGCGACGACTGCGGAACTCCGCCAGCAGACCGCCGACTTGGCGGGCAAAGGTGGCCTTCGGCTCGCAGGGGATGCGCCGGAGCTGGTCGAGGGCCCAGTGGGCGAGCTCGCCCCCTCCTTCCGCTGCAGGGCAGGCCGGCCCCTGCGGGAGCGGGAGGTACGTTCCGTCCCAGAGCGCCTCCAGGTGCGCATCGAGCAGGTCCAGGGCGGTCCGGTCGGCAGGCAGTGACATTTCGCCACTCTAGGCCGTCTCTCGGGCGGACCGGCAGCTCCCTCCCCTGCGCGGGCAGTGCCGGTACCGCGGTGCGGCGGGCTACCGGTTTCGTCACCAGCGGTGGGAACTGGCGGAAGGCGTCGATCGTGTCCGTTACCGCCAGGGCGTGCGGGGCGCCGGCCTTCGCCGCGTCCCGTGACGCCTCATCACCCCAACCGAAACGTGCGAGGTTAGGGTAGGGCGCCCGTCAGCCCGGGCCCACCCGAACGGAGACCTGAGTGCCGCGCCGCGCGACCCCCCGATTCACCGGATCCATAGCCACACCCACGGCCCTGGCGCTGAGCGCCGTCTTTCTGTCGGGTGTTGTCGCGCCCGGCCAGCTGCCGCAGGCCGAAGCCGCCGCGGCAGTCGGCGCCGAGCCTGTGGGGCGGATGCCGCTCGGGCCCGAGGATGTGCCCACCCAGACCCGGCCCGCCGAGGAGTTCGCGCCCGGCGTCACCTACCGCAAGTACTGGCAGGGCGAGGCCTCGGACTCCTGGGCAGTCTGGGTCCGCCACCCCGAGAAGGGCATTGAAACCTTCGGGACCCGGCCGGACGCCGACGCACTCGCGGCGGCGGTGACCGCGGCCGGGTTCGAAGCCCACGTCGACATCTTCCGCGTGCAGGAGAGCGCCGACACCGACAGCCGGATCGTGGGCTACGGGGTCCGGGCCGGCCGGTTCGCGGCCGACCGGCGGGCTGACGCCGTCCAGTTGCAGAACGCTCTGACCGCGGCGGGCTTCGGCAAGAGCCGGGTCTTCTTCACCGCCGAGGACGGCGGCGAGAGCAAGGGCCCGTGGCAGGTCAGGGTCATCAACGTCGCCCCATCAGCCCAGGTCGCGCTGAAGGCCGTGCACGGGACGGACGTCCAGAACTCCGAGACGGTGCGGCAGCTGGCCAAGGACAGCGGCGCGCTGGTCGCGGTCAACGGCTCCGAGTTCGATATCAGCGGCCCCAACAACCCGTCCTTCGCCGGCTTCGAGGGCGTGCCACAGGGCCTGTACATGCAGGGCAACACGCTGCTCGGCGCCCCAAATAATGGACGCACCTCCCTGCTTCTGGAGGGACTTGGCAGTCGAG
The DNA here is from genome assembly GCF_040683105.1 of Streptomyces sp. NPDC051020. Lineage (NCBI taxonomy): Bacteria > Bacillati > Actinomycetota > Actinomycetes > Kitasatosporales > Streptomycetaceae > Streptomyces > Streptomyces sp. NPDC051020. Next base: position 6,826 of record NZ_JBFBCG010000085.1, read on the forward strand.
CCGCCATCGACGAGGTCACCTCCCGGACGCAGGTGGCGGCGCCCGACGGAAGTGTGCGCGTGGTCGACGGCATCAACCGGCCGGCCGGCCAGGTCCTCGGCTGCGGCGGCGTCGGCGACGACTACCGCTCCACCGACCGGGTCAAGACGCTCCAGCCGTGGCGCAACACCCTCTGCCTCGACCCGAACGAGATCGTGGTCTTCCGCCCGGAGTGGGGCGCCACCACACCCACCCGAAGCGCTGGGACCAGCCGTGGACCGACGTCACGACAGGGTGGCAGGCCCAGTGGTACGCGAACGACCAGGAATTTGCCGCGCACACCGTCGATGTCGTCATGGACGGCAACTGGGTCGTCAAGGAGCTCCGCAGCCCGGCGGGCGGTCCGATCCCGGCCGGCGGCCGGGTCCTGCAGGGCATCGGTGCCGGCGCCGACTGGCTGCGCGCCCACTCCGAGGTCGGCAAGGCGTACAAGCCCGGTACGAAGGTGCTCGGCCGAGACGGGAAGCCGGTGACCACCCCCACGCTGTCCGCAGTTGCGGGTGGCACCCCGGCACTGGTCCGGGCCGGCGAGGTGTGGCTCAACCCGGCCGCCAACGGCATGTCCCAGTACTCTTGCGTCCCGGCCGACCTTGGCCCGGGCGAGAAGTGCCGCTCGAACAACACCCTGCTGCAGCGCCACGCCCGTACCCTCGCCGGAGTGACCGCATCCGGCGAACTGCTGCTCGTCACCATCGACGGCCGCGACCCCGCTCTCAGCGTGGGAACGACCCTGCCCGAGGCAGCCCGAGTGATGCAGTGGCTGGGCGCGACGGACGCCGTAGGCCTGGGCAGCGGCGGAGACACCACGCTCATCGCCAACGACACGCTCTACAACCGGCCCGTGGACGACTGGGGCGGCACGCTGCGCGAGCGCGCAGTGAGCAACGCCGTCGTCGTCATCAAAAAGCCGTGAAAGAGGGACTCCGGAGCGCCCCGAGTTCCGTGGAGTCGCGTTACTTGGATTCACGCTACCGAGGGTGTGCGGGGTTCGTACTCGACCGGGCTGAGCATGCCCAGTGCCGAGTGCCTGCGTTGTCGGTTACGGAAGATCTCCAGGTACTCGACGAGCGCGGTGGACAGCTTGAGTCGGTTCCGTGGCGGCCGCTCTTCGGCCCACAAGCCGCGGGTGTGCCCGGTGTGGCGGGTCATGACCGCGCGGACGGCCTTCTCGTCACGGGAAGGCAGCGCGTCGAAGATTTCGAGGTGCTCCTCGGCGGAGGCATGCAGCTTCCCGTCGCCTCGGAGAAGCAGCCGAGCGTGGACGATCTCTTGGTCCTGAGCGGGAACGCATGCCACGACCGCCTCGGGCGTTTGCCGAGCTGACCGCGTTCGAAGCGGGCACCAGAACGGACCAGTGGGACCAGGTCGGGGCCGATGACGGCCCACCAGCGGGCCCTGGCCGGACTGGACCAGCTTGAAACACCGTCGCCAGGCCGGCGACAGAATCGTCCAGAGGCCAAGCGTTCTGCGTCACAGAGGCAGCGTTATACCGAGCTCACGCATGGCGGAGGAAGGGGGACCGCCTTCGGAGCGTTCGGTTTTGCGGCCCTTGCTTGTCGGGGCCAGCGTGCGGGGGTCGATGGCCTCTGCCGGCGCGCCGGTGGCGTAGACGCCCTCAGCGTCGCTGTCTCGGTCATGCGGGAGGAGCCAGAAGACCCGTCGGCGGAAGGTGCCCGAGGAGCGGGACGCCTTTGCCTTGGGGCCGAGGAGTGCGTAGCCGACCATGCGCCCGTCGCGGTGGTATGCAGGCTTGGCTCTGCGGGTGGGTAGCCGGTCCAGGCTCTGGCGTACGTAGTCGAGATCGGTAGTGTCTTCGAGCCAGACCAGTTCGGTCTCGTGGCAGATCTCGTCCTCTGTGATGAGAGAACTCACGTCGTCTCCTCGTCGGCGAGCAGCCCGATGCCCGGGTAGTACTTGCGCTGGTTGGACACTTTCATTTCCTTCGGCGAAGCGAGTCCGACCAGTTCACGTGCTCGGGTCGCAAAGGCCCGGGACGATATGGCAGGTGCACCTTCATTTTGACACCAGTCCTTGTAGACGGCGTAGAGCCGTGCCTGTTCGGCCCGGTGCTCGGGGTTGAGGGCACAACATTCTTCGAAGAACCGGCCAGTGTGATCCTCGGTCTCCGCGTAGGCCGTGGTGGCGATCCGTACGCGCTGCGGGCCGCTGAGGTCTTTGTCGCCGGCGAGGTAGCGGCGGGCGCCGTCGATGAGCCAATTGAGGATGCCTGGTCCTTCCTCGGCGACCAGGATGTCGGCGAGATTGTCGATCTTGCGGTCGTCGGAGACGACGCGTTCGAAGGGGATCATCCTCATTCGGCGCCAGAATGCGAAGCCCCCGGTGCCGACTTCCGGGCGGTGGTTACCCAGCAGCCAGAGCTTGTGGGTGGGGGCGAAGGAGAAGAAGTCTTGCCGCATCCGCCGGGCTTTGATCCTGTCTCCGCCGGTCAGAAGCTTGACACGCGCCTCATCGAACTTGTCTCCGGGCTTGACTTCGGAGCACACGATGACACGGCGGCCGTGCAGTTCCGCGAGGTCTGTCGGATGGCCCTCGTATGGGCGAGCCATGAGGAAGCCTGGCGGGGCAGCGTCGGCGTAGTCGCCGAGCAATTTCATCAGCACATCGAGGAGGACGGACTTCCCGTTCTTGCCGGAGCCGAACAGGAACGGCATGACCTGTCCGCCGACGTCGCCGGTGATCGAGTAGCCGAGGAGCAGGTGCAGGAAGCCGACCATTTCCGCACCTTCCGCATCGTTGCCGAACGTGTCGGCAAGGAAGCGGTCCCATCGTGGCGTGGGGCTCTGTGTCGGTCCGGTCGAGGTGGAGCGGGAGTGGAAGTCCTTGTTGGGATCAGGCGTTCTGAGCAGGCCGGTGCGCAGGTCGACCACACCTGCGGGCGTGCACAGGACGTAGGGGTCGGCGTCCAGGAGTGACGCGTTGAGGACCATGCCCGGTGCGGACTTGGCCTGTGTAAGCATCGCGTTCATTCCCGACGTGCTCAGTGCCCGGCGTCGGTGCTGCTGCAGTGAGGCTGGAGTGAAGATGCCGCGCGGGTCGGTGGTGGCCAGATTCTCTGCGAGATCACCGGCAGCCCAGACGACGGCGTCGTCCTCATCCATGAGCCAGCGGGTCGCGTCCCACCGGAACCAGCCCAGGCCGGGGACATGTCGGTAGTCGTTGGCGTACAGCTTGACGAAGAGTTTGGCGTTGCCACGGTCGGACAGGGTGTCTGGTAGCAGACCAGCGGCTGTTGCCGCACTGGCCTGCAGGTTGGGGAAACGGTCCACTCCTGCCTGGGCGGGGAGCGGTGTTGCGGCCTGGGCCAGAATTTGGGCGGCGACGGCCTGTGCATCAAAGTCGAAAAGGAAGCCGTGGTTGTCGGCGGAGTGCGTCACGAGCGGCTCCCCGGGTTCAAGGGGTGCTGCATACCGGCATGCATGCCGCTGCGGATGATCTGCTCGGTTCGGCGCCTCTGGCCAGGGCGGGTCGAATCGGCAACCTCCTGCAGTACCTGTGCAGCGGCATGCTCGGTCAGGTGGCCTGCTGCCACAAGCCCGCCCGTGGTGAATGCAGCCCGGTTGAGTTTGTCAGAGAAACCTGCGCCTTCGGCTACGGCGGAACAGGCGGCTACCTCGGCGAGGACAGTCGCGAGAGTGCGGCTGGCGCGGTCGCGGCCTCCGCCGGCGGCGATGACGGCCTGACGGGCGCGCGGCGGAACCGGTCTCGGCGCGGGGACGCTCGGTGCCGGCAGGTGTCCTGTGCGGTCAAGCTCTTGGGCGAGCCACTTGGGCAGCGGTGAGGGCCGGCGGGCTTTCCCTAGAGCTGTGTAGGTACCAGCGTTGGTGGTAGTTCCCGGCGCGATGATGTAGCCGCCGTGGGCTCGGACGTCTACCTGCCAGGCCAGTGCCCGGCCGCCGCCGGATCCGGTTGAGCACTGCCAGCGGCGCCCGTCGGTGGCGCGGTACCAGATGTGGAGCCCTCCCGACGGTGTCCGCACGCGCAGCGTGGTCTCGTCGTCGACGGGATTGGCAACGCCACGCAGGGCGGCCAGGACGGCCAGGGTGTGGTAGCCGTTGGTCAGCCCGCGGAGATCGGTGTGGTCCGGGATCTCAAAGCCGGGCAAGATCTGGTCGCGAGCCGGGAGCGGCTGCTGGTGAGCGTCGACATCGATCACAACCAGTCCTGCGGGGCCGCAGGCGATACCAACACCGAAGGCGGGGTTCTCGCTCCACCACTGGTCGATCCTGGCCGCATCGAGGGTGGCCGCGTGAAATCCGTGGCACCAGCGACCAGCTGCTCGACAGTCACAGCCCTCGCGGGAGTGGCCGGGCTGCCGGCAGGAGGAGCAGTTTGCAGCAGGAGTCTTGCGTCGGGGTGCCAGCGGGTGGACCGGCCACCCCTGACTGGCACACCACCGGGCTGTAGCCAACATCAAGGAGTCAGCGACTGAACGTTCAGGGGCTGACTGCCATGAGTCGCTGCGAGAAAATCGCAGCTCAACAGGCATGTGGTTCCCCTATCAGCGACCGAAGCGACTCAACAATGAACACACATTAGCGAAGTGCCCGGCGGGAGGTGTACACCCCCCGGAATCCACACTCGTTCGTGTCGGGTCGGTGGCTGGTACATCAGCGACCGACTAGCGGGGGCAGCGTCCCAGAGAGGTTCAGTCGCTACCGTCCCGTCATACCATTACCGCAGGTCAGAGGCATCCAGAGCAAAAAATAGCGACTGAAGCGACTGAAGTCTTCTATATATGACGCACACGCGCGCACAGGATCGGGCTCATATACCCGACCGGTGAGTCGCTTCGGTCGCTGATTCCGTTACACATGCCGCCTGAGCTGCGGTTATGTCAGCTACCGAAGCAGCTACCGAAGCTGCGCACAGCTACCCGGCTTGAGTCGCTGCCCAGATTCCAGCCAGTCAGCCAGCGACTCAAGCGTCCAGGGCGCCTGCCTCCGGCGCCGGACATCTCCGGCCTCCAGTCGCTTCGGTCGCTTCTTCCGGCCTGGACGACGGGTGACGTGAGTTCAGGATGCAAGGCACGCACGGAGACAACAGGGGTCTCCGTAGTACTGGGGAAGTTTCGGCCGGGTACGGTGCGGCCGGAGCTAGCCCCTCATGAGTCGGGCGAGACGGTCCCAGGCCGGGGATGAGGCCCCGGCCTGGGACTGCGCGGCCAGCCGGGCGATCCTCGGGTTGTCGACGGGCTCGGCCTCGGACGGGCTGTGGTGGTTGGCGAGCCACGTCCGGGTGCGCTCCGCGAGTGCGGGCAGGCGGGGGTCGTCCGGCGACCAGTCGTAGGCGGCGTCAGTCTCAAGGTAGAGGGCGCGGAACTCAGGGTCGGTGATCAGCTCGCGTATCTTCGCGAACCACTGGTTGACGTCCTTGGGTGAGGCGGTGTGCATGAGGATCCAGCCGTCGCGTTCCAGGCGCACCTGGCGCTCGCTGATCCCGAGCTCGCGCAGCTCGTTGAGATAGTCGACGACGTCTGGGGAGACGAACAGCCGGTCGCCGCCACGCAGCTGGGCGAGCTGCGCACGGGCTCTCCGCAGCTGCGCGATGCGGTCCTGGATGTCGTGGTCGATCTCGGCGATGGCCGCGGTGAGCGTGTCCGGGTCGGCGTCCAGGAGGTCCTTGACGCGGGCCAGCGGCACGCCCGCGTTGGCCAGCGTCCTGATCTTGACCAGGGTGAGGGCGTGTTGGGCGTCGTAGCGCCGGTAGCCGGACGAGTCGCGGTCGGGCTCGGCAAGTAGGCCGCGCTCGTGGTAGTGGCGGATAGCCTTGGTGGTCACCCCGGCGTAGTCCGCGAGCTGGCCGATCGTGAGCATGCTGGGCATCCTCTCACTTGGCGGTCATCCGGCGTGGTCAGGCCCGGCGAGTCAGCCGGCCGCCGCCGTTGCGGAAGCGCGCCTGCCCGTCGCGGACGTCGTGATAGGACACCAGCAGCAGGCGCAGGTACCCGTCGAACGTCTCCAGCGGGTACCCGGCCGGCGCGAACAGGCCGGGCCGGATCGGCACGAGGCGCCGCGGCGGGGCGGAGGTCGTCCCGCCGGCGAACTCCGTGAAGATCCGCTCCTGCGAGGCGTCCGCCGGCTCGTACATCGTCCGCTCCTCGAGCTGACCGTCGACGACGCTGACGGTGACGCGGAGCTGGTTGGAGCGGTACGTGCCCACGTACGGGGTGAGATCGACGTCCTCCGCCAGCTCGGTGATCAGCGCGGGGACCTGAACGCCGAGGTACTTGCCGAGCAGCCATCGCAGGATCTGATCCTGCAGCATGATCGCCCCCGGGTTGTTGCCGAACGCGGTGAAGACCAGGTCATGCTCGGGAAGGACGCACAGGATGGACACCCCGCCCGGCGAGGCGCCCGACATGGCCAGGACGGTCGTGTCGCCGAACGGGTACCGCACCCAGCCCAGGCCGACCGGCGGGGTGTTCGGGGTGCCCATGTCGAACGCCACCTGCTGCATCAGCGCGGTCGACTCGGCCGACAGGACCCGCGCGCCAGACGGGGCGAGGCCGCCGGCGAGGTGGATGCGCCCGAAGGCGAGCAGGTCGGCGACGGTGCCGATCGGCGTGCCGCCGGCCGGACCCCAGGTCTCGGGAAGCGTGAACATGCTGGTGGGCCTGGCCGCCATGGTCTCAGGGTCCAGGAAGTGGCCGACCGCTGTGCTGCGCAGGATGGCCTCCTCGGCCGAGGTGCTGGAGTCCGTCATGCCGACCGGCGTGTAGACCTCGCGCTTGAGCAACTCGGGGAAGGGCAGGCCGGTCACCACCTCCAGCAGGCGGCCCGCCACGATCATGCCACCGTTGGAGTAGCTGAGCTGCTCGCCGGGCTCGAACAGGGCGCCGCAAATGCCCGCGAGGCCCTCGACGTAGGTCTTCAGGGCGTCGCGGCCCTTGGCGTCGGGGAGGAACAGGTCCGCGTCGATGCCGTTGGTGTGCGAAACCAGGTGCCGGACCAGGATCTTGTCCGCCGCGCCCGGCGCGGTCAGGGCCAATTCAGGCAGGTACCTCACCGCCGGCGCGTCGAGGTCCAGGACCCCGCGCTCGACCTGCTGGAGGACCAGCGTGGTGGTCAGGACCTTGGTGACCGAGCCGAAGAGGAATCCGGTGTCCTCGAGCATCGGCGCGTCGGTGGCAGCGTTCGCGGTGCCGTGGGCGACGACGACCTGCTCGCCGGCGTGGTAGACACCGGCGACGAACCCGGGGACGTTGTTGGACTCGCAGTAGGCGGCGGCCTGCTCGCGGATCTGGGCTTCGACGGTGCTCAGTGCGTTGTTGTCCATGCGGACTATCGTCGAACCCTGCCCCTAGGGCAAGGTCAAGCCTCCCGGAACGAGGAAGACGTGCGAGCGCTCCTGACCGCCATGCGACGGCCGCGTTTGACCGGCGTGTAGCCCCGCAGTGCCGGGGCCTCGGCCGCGTCCGCCTCCCCGGCGAAGTCGGTGATCTTCCGAGCGGCGATGCCGCCGTCGCTGTCGCGCTCCTCCAGCAGCCGCAGCAGCTCCGCCCGCTGAAGCGGGCTCATGCGGTCATGGACACCCGTGCAGATCGAGGCGTTCACCTCGGTGCGGATCTTCGAGGCCGTCTTGTCGAAAGTGGAGAATCCGGGCAGTTCCAGCCCGGCCTCCACGACCTTCGCCAGCGATGTCGATCAGGTCCGCCGGCCGGTTCTTCGCTGTGGCCTCCTTACGGATCGCCTGCTCGGCGACCCGCAGGGCCTCCGCCCGGTCGTACGCAACGACACTTGCCGAACGGGTGACGGGCCGAACGCTCAGCGCTCAAGCCTTCAAGATCAACCCATTGCCCCTTCGACGCGTATCTGAGCTACACCCCTGGACGCAGCTCGGCCCGCCCCGGACCGGCCGGTCCGGGGCGGGCCGAGCGGACCGGCCGGTGCCGTTTTGTCAGCGCACGTCGACGTAGTCGCCTGTGGCGTTGACCGCCGACGTGGTGGAGGTGCCCGCGAAGGACCAGCGCCAGTAGCCGTCGGCCGAGGCCGTGACCGTCGTCGACAGGGTGCCCGTCGAGCTGGTGTTGACCGTTTTGACGGTCGTGTAGGTGCTGGTGCCCGCCTTGCGGAACTGCAGCTTCACGTGCTGGTTGGTGTAGCCCGCGTAGGTGCGCTTGTCCCAGTTGGCGCGGGTCAGCTTGCCCGTGACCTTGAGCGACTTGCCCTTGGTCACCGGCTCGGGCCCGGCGTCGACGCTGAGTTTGCCGCGGCGCAGGACCGGGTGGGTGATGTCTCCACCGTTGTTGTAGAGATCGCCGTCCTTGGACTGGAGCTGGATGACCACCTTCCACGGTCCCGCGAGGGTGTTGCGGGGCACGCCCCAGCCCGAGTCGAGCTTGAAGGTGAGCTTGCAGGTGGAGGTGGTGGCGCTGCTCGCGGTGCACGTCGGGGTGCCGTGGTACGACCAGTAGTTGTCCCCGACCTCGCGCTTGATCTGGAAGAACGCGAGCTTGCTGCTGATCCCCGAGTCGTCCGAAGCCGTCACCGAGATGGTGAACGACTCGGTCTGGGAGGTGCCGAGGACGATGGGCTTGCCGCCGTTCACGGACACCTTCTGGATCACCACACCGGTCTCCGCGGCGTACGCGGCCGGAGCGGTGACAGCGGAGGCGGAAAGGACCAGGGCGCCGGTGAGTACGGCGCCTATGGGTGTTGCGCGCAATGAATCCCCAATGAGTCGAGCTGGCCCCGGCCGTGTGAATTCCTCGGCCGCAGACTTGGCAGGTGGCGTGAGGATACGTCACCCGTGCGGCTCGGCCTCAGCCGGTGTACGGGCCGCCCAGGCCCCACGCCTGGTTCATCACGTCGGCGAAGGCGGATGGGAGCCTGTGCTCGCCGGAGGTGTTCGGGTGCGTGCCGTCGTACGTGTCGCGGTCGAGGTCCCAGGCGGCGGGGCGGCGGCGAGCAGCAGCGCCGCGGCGATCAGGCGGTACCGTCCCGCGCGTCCGAGGTGCATGCACGACATCTGCACGGCGCATGTCCGCGGGTCATCCCGGGGTGGGCCGTACGGGCCCGGTCCCCCCAGGCAGCGAATCCGGCGCCCGCCGACACACGCGTGCGGGGCAGTTCAGGGCGGGTGTCAGTGCCCCCTGCCATGCTGAGGACGCAGGTGACATCCGGAAGAGAACAGACTGAAGGGACACCCCTGTGCTCAGCACCGACTATGTTCCCGGCGCCCCGAACTGGATCGACCTCGGAGTGCCCGACACCGACGCCGCCGTCGCCTTCTACGGCGCCGTGTTCGGCTGGGAGTTTCAGTCGGCCGGTCCGGACTCGGGCGGCTACGGCTTCCTCCGGTCCGGCGGCAGAGCCGTCGCCGGGGTGGGACCGCTCACCGAGGAGGGCGCGAGCCCCTCGTGGACGGTGTACTTCCACACCACCGACGCGGACGCGACGGCGCAAGCCGTCGAGCAGGCCGGCGGCCGAGTCCGCTTCGGGCCGTACGACGTCTTCACCGCCGGGCGGCTGGCCGGCTTCACCGATCCGGCAGGGGCCGAGTTCGGGGTCTGGCAGCCCCGCGACACCCGCGGGATGGAGGTCGTCAACGACCCCAACACCCTGAGCTGGACGGAGCTCTACTCCACCGACGCGGCCGCCGCCAAGGAGTTCTACCGCTCGGTCTTCTCCTGGCGGACCAGGGACATGCCGATGGGCGAGGGGCTGGACTACGCCGTCGCCTCACCGGCAGGCGGCGGGGAGCACTCCGGCCATGCCGGGATCCTGCAGCTGCCCCAGGAGCACCGCGACCGGGGATCCACCTCCGAGTGGCACCCGTACTTCGAAGTGACCGACTGCGACGCCGTGTTCGCCACCGCCACGGACCACGGGGCCACGATGCTGATCCCGCCGATGGACGCCCGCGGCATCGGCCGTATGGCCATGATGCGGGATCCCGCGGGCGCCCAGCTCGCGGTCATCAAGGGGGACAGGGACTGACAACCGGTCACGTGTAGCGGCAGGTGCCGCCGATGCCCTGCGCGGGGATTCGCGGGCATCGAGGAGTCAGACGCAGCAGTCCGCATCCACCTCGGCGACGTCCCGGTCGACCTGCCCGGCCCCGTCGCGGAACTGGCCCTTCAGCAGGTTGCGGCTCGCCGCAGCCGTGCCGTTCTCGCCCGGACGGAGTCACCCTGGCTCTTCCCCGGCGGCCAGCCCGGCCGACCGATCAGTGTCTGGGCCATGGGCGAACGACTCCGCAAACTCGGCATCCGCCTCGCGGAGACCCGCTCGACCGCGCTGTTCCAGCTCGCCACCGAGCTGCCCGCCGCGGCCCTCGCCCGCACCCTCGGCATCGACATCACTGTCGCCGTCAAATGGCAGCGTGCCGCCGCCGGAGACCGAGGCGCCTACGCCGCCGAGATCAGCCGCAGAGCCAGCCGTCACAACCATGAAATCGAGTCCGCCACCCGGCGGCCAGACCCACGAAACAATGAAGGCCATGGAGACCTATCGCTACAAAGTTCAGAAGGGCGGCTTCGGGCTGTTTCTCGGGATCGAAGCTGAGGCTATCCGCCTGACGAACCCGCCGACCATAGGCGTCCCCGTCAGCAGCCGGGTCTGGCTGGACGCTTCTGAAGTCACCAACGCGGTCTATGGGAACCGCCTGGCACTTAACGAACGCGAAGTCGCCTGGTTGCGGGTCGGCTTGGGCAAAGTATCCGGCGACATCGAACGCATCGAGACCAGCCCTTACATCCTGATCTCGGTTCGGGCCCTGGAGATCTTCGAGGTCGACTACGCAGAGGCAGCCCTCGCTCCGGCGATCGCCGGATGGGTCGCAGAGAAGTTCGCCCTGACGCGCCGTCCCTGCAACGTCAGCCGCGACAGCACCATCGGCCAGTTCACGTTCGACTGGAACGAGTGACCCGCATGGCCAACGATGCCGTGATCGCGGTCAAGCTCAGGGCATTGAGGCAGTTCCAATACCCGACTTCACCATCACACGTCGAGAAGTCCTGGACGATGATGCGGGTGTGAGCGTGGCCGATCGGTCACGCTCACACCCGCGGCGCAACAGGGTGCGGAGCACGGCATCGGTCAGCGCATCGGTCACGGCCCCGTTGTGCAGCTGCTGGGCGGCGAGCAGCTGGGCGGGTCCGAGACCGCACCCCCCAGGAATCGGTCACGGCCGCGACGTCGTCGGCCAGGTGATCGGTCACGAGCCGGTCGGTCACGGCGGCCTGGACGGAGGTGTCCGCGCACAGGACATCCCACTCCACGTCCAGGCGGTCAAAGATGCCGCGGGCAGTGGGGGCGGTCGGCGGCAGGTTCGGCACGGCACTTCTCCTTTCGGATGTCGTGCCGTGAACACTCCTCAGGCCGGCTTGCCCAGTGGCTTGCCCAACTCCCTGAAGGAGCAGGTGGGAGGCTTGCCCATGTGTCGGGTAGGCCTCTTGTGACCGATTGGGCAAGCCTCGGTGGCCGGTCGATGCAACCCCGGGCGACTCGCATGGGCAGTGGGCAAGTCCTGCCCCAAGAGGTCGAACGGTGCCTTCCCGGAGAGGCTCGTCGGCCACACCGGCGAGGTGACCGATGAGCACTCTGCTGGTCATGACCGATGACCGATCCGGGCCGTATCGGTCATCGGTCACGCCACAGGGCCCGGACATGACTGTGGCCGATGACCGATCCCGGTCATCGGCCACTCGTCAGGGCGGTTCGGTCAGCGGCTGACCGACCGGAGATGCGCGCGGCCCTGCTGTCGCCGCTGCTCCTTCAGGTAGTCGGCCGCTGCGTTGACCCGCCGCTGACCGGTCTTCGGGGACAGCTCCAGACGTCGGGCGACCTCCGCTCCGGAGAGCTTCTGGCCCGCCTCCTCGGCCTCAGCAAGCCACCCCGCGACCGTCACGATCTGCTGCTGCACCGGGTCCAGATCAGGCTTCTGGGTCTGCTGCTCGGGCAGTCGCGCGGTGGCCTCTCCCGTGTCGGAGACCGTGGCCTCCCATACAGTCTGCTCACCCGTTGCGCCGTCCCCAGCCATGTCCGCCGTCGGGGTATCCCGGGGAGACTGCTGCGGCACTCCCCCGCCGGCCGCACGGTCTCCTGCCACCGAGGCCGTCGGGACCGGCACCGGATCGGCCCCGTACGGCTGTGGGGCGGCAGCCGGCTCAGTCACGGCATCCTCGGAAAAGGAGCGGCGGTCAGCCGATGCGTCAGCCCCTGTGCCTCGGTCATCCGCTCCCTCGGCCACGGCTGATGCCGACACCGCGACATCATCGGCCGGTCGCTCTTGCCCGTCAGCCGACATGGGCGGCTGCGGAGCCTGCATCCTGAAGTCCTGCAGGATCGGCCTGAGCTGTCCTTCCGTGAGAACGCTGCCGGTTACCGGATCGACGACACCGTACTGGGCGAGGAAGAGCCCGAACTGGCGGGCGTTCGGCAGCGCGCCGTACTGAGTGATGAATCCCTGGACAGCCTCGATGTAGTCGACGTCAGGCAGAACAGGCTCGTCCAATACGAAGGACTCGGCATCAGTTGGCTCAGGCGAGGACGCCGGCTCCGCATGAACTGCCCGAGCCGTGCCAGTCTCGCCAGGCTCCAGAGCACGCTGGTGCTCACCCACCAGCTCGGGCTGGGGGTGGACCGTTTCGACGGCGGCCGGGGCCGGTGGCAGCAGGGCCGGTTCGATGCCCGCTGCGGCCAGGCCGGCCGGGCCGGTGTCGGCCAGTGGGACACCGAACTTCGCGAGCCGCAGCGGCATCAGGGACTCGACGGGCGCCTTGCGGCGCCAGTTGCGGCCGAAGCGGGCCTGGAGCCGCGCCTGGTAGATCAGCCGGTCCTGTTCGAGCTTGATGACCTGCTCGTACGACCGCAGCTCCCAGAGCTTCATCCGGCGCCACAGCTTGAACGTCGGGACCGGGGAGAGCAGCCAGCGGGTGAGGCGGACACCCTCCATGTGCTTGTCGGCCGTGAGGTCGGCGATCCGGCCGACCGCGTGCCGGGCGGCCTCGACGGCGACCACGAACAGCACCGGGATCACCGCGTGCATGCCGACACCCAGCGGATCCGGCCAGGCCGCGGCGCCGTTGAAGGCGATCGTCGCGGCGGTCAGCAGCCAGGCCGTCTGGCGCAGCAGCGGGAACGGGATCCGCATCCAGGTCAGCAGCAGGTCCAGCGCCAGCAGTACGCAGATGCCCGCGTCGATGCCGATCGGGAAGACCAGGGCGAAGTTCCCGAAGCCCTTGTCCTCTGCGAGCGCGCGCACCGCGGCGTACGAGCCCGCGAAGCCGATCGCGGCGATGACTGCCGCACCGGCGACCACGAGCCCGATGAGTATTCGGTGCGTGCGTGTCAGCTGAATCGCGGCCACCCGCGGGCCTCCTTCAGGAGCGTGTTGTTGCGTTCTTCGACGTGCCGGGCGGGGGGTGGTGAGTGTCCCTGCCGTACCGCAGCGAGTGGGCAGGGACACTCAGGCACCGTCACTCCTGAGTGAGGAGTTTCGCGAGCGTGTGACGGTTCTCGGCGGTCATACGCTCGCGGACCAGCCTGTTGAGTGCCTGCGGGCTGTGCCACGGTAGGCGGGTCTCCCAGGGCTCTTCCGGAGCTTGAGTGATTACGGCGTTATCAGTCCGTTCACCCCTCGGCTCCGTCTTGTCGCCAAGCCCACGGTCGCCTGGGGCAGCCTCACTGATAACGGCGTTATCCCCGGGGGAATGAGCAACAGGTTCTGCCGGGGGCGACCCAGGGGTGATTACGGCGTTATCAATCGTCGGCCGTGCTTCGGGAGGCTGGCGTCGCTGTTTCTTCTCCGCCGCCTGCCGAGCTCGTGCGTCGGCGACCTCGCGCTGTTCCTCCGGCGTGTGCTTGGCCAGGCCCCTCACGTGCTCGACTTTGCGCCGCCCCGCCTCCAGGTCGGCCTGAAGGTCGGGAGCCAGTTCCAGCAGGGACAGCCGCTGCGAAATGTAAGGCTGGGTCACGCCAAGTCGCCGCGCCGCCTTGTGCTGCGATCCGTAGAACGCAACCAATGTCTTCAGGGCCGCGGCCTCTTCGAGATCGGAGAGGTTCTCGCGCTGCGCGTTCGCGACGAACGCGGCCTCCAAAAGGGCTTCGTCGGTGGTGACCCGGGCGTCATCGACGCTGACCTTTATCGCTGCCAGCCCCGCAGCATGCGCACCGGCCAGTCGGCGGTGACCATCCACGACGACGAAACTCGCGCCCGGCTCAAGCTCCGAGGCTCGCTCCGGACGGTCCCGCAGGTACGCCTCGACGGACGCGACGGTGATCGACTGGATCTGACCGATCTCGGCGAGACTGTCGGCCAGGCCGGAGATATCTCCCAGACTTTCCCGCGGATTGTCGGGGTTGGCGCTGATTTCGCTGAGCGGCAGCTCGCTCGGATCGCCCGTTCCGAAAGCCTGGTCGGTCAGCTGGCGTCGTACGCTGCGAGCCTTCCCTGCCCTGGCGAAGGAGGACGAAGCCCCAAGCTGGTCTTCCTTTGAGGTCATGAAATCTTCCTCGCGATCTCACGCATGCCCGCCGACTGGTCGCAGTAAGGAGAGTGCTCCAGCAGCGGCATGTGCTTGCGTACCGCTTCGCGCTGTTCCTTGAGGTCGTTGATGACCGCGAGAACACGTGGGTCGCCCAGGTTCCGCCATTCCCTGAGGGAGGACGTCGCGACGACGCCGCGTCGGCTGTCGTAGAGGTTCACCACGAGGCCGAGGTAATCGATCTCCAGGTCGAGATCCTCTTTCAGCGACTCGATCTGGTCGGCCAACATCGCAAAGGCGGTGGCCGAGGAGTCTTCTGCGAGAACAGGGATGACCATGCCGGAGACTCCAGCGCTCTCCCCCTGGCGGCGCCGCCCGTAGTAGATAGCCGCGTCGGTCGCCATGCCGAGGCTCGGCGGACAGTCGATCACGATGGCGTCGAAGTCCTTCTCCAGCGGCTGTAGCGCACGTTCCAGAGCAGCTTCCTTGTTCCGCATCCGCGTCACCACGATCTTGGCGTCGAGAAGGAATCCGTCCGGGCAAGCGGGCAGCACATGGAGGCGCTTCTCGAAGCGGGGGGAGTCGATCGTGACGACCAAGTCCTTCAAGGCACCCTTGCCTTCACCGCACATGTGCAGCACCAGGCTGTCCGTCCCTGGGGGGAGCTGCTCGACGCCGAGCTGGTCGCTCAGGTGCCCTTGGGGGTCATAGTCGACGAGAAGCACCCGCATACCGTCCTCGGCGAGCGCCTGTGCCACACCGGCGGCGACAGCTGTCTTCCCCACGCCGCCCTTCTGGTTGATGACCACCTTGCGCTGGACGATGCCCGTCACAGGCCGATGTCTGGGGGAAGGGTGGGTGCTCATCCACATCTGAATGGACTGGGCAAGGCCCTGAACGAAGGGGAGGCTTCCTCGTTCGGTGCAGGTGTCCTTGAGATCGTCCCACTGGCCCGGCGGCAGCCATGTCGAGAACGATGAGGAACCTGAAGTGTCGACAGGAACACAGTCGTCGACGGACGATGCACGCCAGGCCGTGATGCCGGCCGACACCGCGTCCTGGATGTCAATACCGAGTTCAGCGGCCCGGACCTTGAGGTCCTGGCGCAGCCACGATGGCAGCTTGGAGACAACCTTCTCTCTGTCTCCGGCGGTGCTTGGAGTAACCATGAGGTTAGCTTACTAACTTCATGGTCGAACTCAGCACACCCCCTGCTCAACATGCGTGTTGTGCCTATGGCTCCTCACTGATAACGGCGTTATCGACACGGAGGGGGACGACAGTTGGCCCGTGTGGCCAAGTCTCCGTTCTCAACGAGCCGCGTCATCCGTGGGCTTCTGACCAGGGTGGACCAACTTCGTTGAGAGTGTCGCCTCAGTCATGACCTTGTCACTCTGTTCCGTCGACCTGCGACGGCTGGGTTCGATGAGACAGACCGGCACGCGACTCGGTTCGCTGCGACCGGACACCAATGAGCGCTGAGCGGCCCGACGGGAGCCGGGCCGCCCTCTCCTGGTCCGGTGCGGTGTGGCTTGGGGTCAGGGGAGGCGCATCAGGATGGCACGGCATATGCGCTGCAGTTCCCCGTCGGCGGCGATGCTTCGACCACGGCGGGGCAGTGCCAGTTCCGCCTGAACGCGGGGCAGGGCCGGTGCGGCGGCCACCCCCATCCGGTTCAACCAGGCCAGGACGTAGTTCGAGGTCGCGTCGTTTTCCTCCCTGGAAGCCAGCAGCGTCTGCACGACGAGGTCAGCCTCGCCCCCGCCTCCGATAAACGCGGTAACCGCGCGTGCAGCTCACCACAGACCGCTGCGGCGGGCAGCCGCCGGCTGCTGGCCTGCGGTGTGCTTCTCGCGGCCGAGGTCGACGCGGGCCGCCACCGGTATGTGGTCGCTCGTCGTCGCCGGCAGGTTCCAGGCCGAGGTGGCCTTCACGTCCTTGAGGAGGATCTGGTCGATCCGGACGACCGGAAAGCTCGATGGCCAGGTGAGACCGAAGCCTTTGCCTGCCGTCGACTGGGCCGAGGTCATGCGCGTGGTGAGCGGGCGCAGCGCGCGGTCGTCGAGCGATCCGTTGAAGTCGCCCATGACGATGACGCGTTGGGCCCGTTCGTCGTGCAGATGTGCTAGCAGGGTGTCGGTCAGGCTGCCCAGGTGGCCCGGTGTGTTGGGGATCCAGCGATGGCCCTGGAGGACCAGCGCGAGGAGGACGCAGCCGGTCGTGGTCCGCGTTCCCTGGCGGCGGGACCGCTGCGGCCGGAGCCGTCGGAGCAGGGGCTGTGGGGGCGCAAGCTGTTGGGGTGAGGCTCCGGCGCTCGTCGCCGTCGCACCGCTCGGTCCCTCTGGTGCCGCCTCCTGGGTTCGCTCGCCGCTCTCTGCCTGTGTTGTCGTCATCGTCGTTCAGCTCTCCGTCCGCGCCGAGGCCAACTGGTCGCGGAGTCCGTCGATCAGTACGCGGCTGCTGTCCAGGGCCGCCTGGAGACCCTCGCCGGGCGTCGTGTTCGCTCGCTGGTGCAGGACCGCACCGAGGAGCAGTCGGGTCCGGTCACCGAGGCGGACCTCGGAGGCCCACAGGAGGTTGCCGCCCGCCGGGGTGCTGGAGCCGGTCTTGATGCCGACGACACCTGACGTACCCAGCAGGGAGTTGGAGTTGTGGACCAGGCCAATGCCGGGGACGGTGACGGTGCGGCTGGCCACGATGTCGCGGAAGACGGGGTTCTTCATCGCCTGCCCGGTCAGTTTCAGTTGGTCGGCCGCGGTACTCGTGGTGCCGGCTTCGATGCCGCTTGCCCCCATGTAGGTCGATTGGTCCATTCCGAGTTCGTCCGCGGTGCGCTGCATCTTCCTGGCGAAGGCGCCCTGGCTACCGGAGTCCCAGCGGGCCAGGAGGCGGGCGACATTGTTCGCGGAGGGGATCAGCATCAGCTGCAGGAGCTGGTGCTGGGAGTACTTCTGTCCGGCCCGGACCGGGACGGTCGACTCGTCACCGACGCCCACTTCGTCCGCGGCCTGCCGGTCCACCTCGATCCGCGGGCCCGGCGCGCCCGGTTCGAGGGGGTGGTCCTTGAGAATGACGTAGGCGGTCATCACCTTCGTCAGACTCGCGATCGGCACTGGGCGCTGTTCGCCCCGTGTGTCCGTGGACGCCGTGCCCTCGAGTCCGACCGCGGCCTGGCCGTCTTTCGGCCAGGGGATCGCTCCGTCGCCTACGGCCGCTCGCCAGGCGCCGCCCACCACGCCGGTGCCGGAAGCGGAGGTGGGGGTGGAGCGCGAGGCGTCGTCCGAAGTCATGGTGACGATCACGGTGGTGCTCAGGGCCACCAGCAGGAACACGACCAGCAGACTGATCGGGATGCGATGGCGTGGGGCAGGGCGAAGAAGCATCAGGAAAGCCACCTCCGGGGGCCGCGGTACGTGATCAGTACGTCGGCAAGGCTGCGGGGGCGGTTCGTCCGGACGACGGACAGCAGAGCGCTACGGGCCCTCAGGAACCCATCAGCCGTGTATCAGGGCCGGCAAAGGGGAGGGGAAAGGCTGCTGAGCCCGGGGCAAGGCGGGATCGTCCGGGTCACTGGGCGGCTGCGGGCCCGTCCGCGGGCAGGCGCAGCACCACCACCGCTCCCCCGTCCCCCGGGTGGTTGGTGAAGTCCAGGGTCGCCCCGATCACCTTCGCTTGACCGCATACGATCGTGAGGCCCAGGCCGTGCCCGCGGCCCCGCTCGGCCGCGCCGGTACGGAACCGCTGGGGGCCGTGGGCCAGGAGGCCGTCGGGGAAGCCGGGCCCGTGGTCCCGTACCATGATCGTCGCTCCCGAGACGGTGATCTCCACGGGACCGGCGCCGTGGCGGTGGGCGTTGACGACGAGGTTGGCGATGATCCGGTCCAGGCGTCGCGGGTCGGTCTCGGCCACCGGCGCGCCGTGGGCGCTCACCCGCGCCGTCAGGCCGGTCTTCACCACCGACTCTTCGACCAGTTCGGCCAGGTCCACCGGCCGTGACTGTGGCTGCTCGACATTCGCGTCGAGACGGGAGATCTCCAGCAGGTCCTCGACCAGGTCGCGCAGTACCCGGGCCCGGTCCCTGACCAGGTCGGTGGCCTCACCCTCGGGGAGCAGGCCGGCCGAGGTGACCAGTCCCATCAGCGGGGTGCGCAGCTCGTGCGCGACATCGGCGGTGAAGCGCTGCTCGGTGGTGATCCGCTCGCGCAGGCTGTCGCCCATCGAGTCGACCGTGGCCGAGATCTCGTTGATCTCGTCGCCGGCGCGGCTGCCCATGTTCGTACGGGCGTCCAGGTCGCCCGCCGTGATACGGCGGGCCGTGCGGGCAACCTGGCGCAGCCGCCTAGTCGGCAGTTCGGTCGCCAGGGCCGTGGCCGGGATCACGACGGCAAGGGTGAGCAGTGAGTACTTCCACACGTGGCGGTCCAGGGCCTGCCTGGTGAGCAGGTCGGCCGTCATGTCGACCCTGGTCGCGTAGAGCCGGCCGTCCTGCTTCTTCGCGGCCCAGAAGGTGGGGGCCGGCGGCTTGTTCTCGTAGAGGGTGCCCCAGCCGTGGAGCTCGACCTGCCGCAGCAATGAGTCCGGGAGCTCGCCGGGGTTCGCGAGAGGCGGTTGCCGACCGGAGTTCCGGGCGTCCCTTACCTCCTTGTCGAGCTGTTGTTCGGCCCGGCCCGCGCCTTCGTTCAGGGACCGGTTCAGCGTGGACTCGTGCACCAGCACACCGACGGTGAGGGCCATCGCGGAACAGGCCAGGGCAACCAGGAGGACGATCTTCCAGCGCATCGAGCGGGGGTTCAGCATCATGTGTGCGGTCGGCATCTCGGCTCCCCGGTTCAGCGCCGCAGCTTGTAACCGAAGCCGCGGACCGTCTCTACGCGGTGGGCGCCGACCTTCTTGCGCAACCGCTGTACACACAGGTCGACGACCCTCGTGTCACCGTCCCAGAGGGTCAGCCGAGATACGGTCGAAAGGGATAGTAGGACCCGGCCCGGAGTCCTGTTCACCGTCGGCTGACGTCACTGCCCGTGTCGCACACGCCGCCGTAACCACCCCAGGGAGTCACGCCTCGGCGTGACCGGTCAGCCGGTCAAGGTGTCCACGGCCATCTTGGCCGGGGCGTTTTCGCTGGCCAGCAGCCTGGAAGGGGGCCCGGGATCCGTAACACGGGCCACCTTTGAGGGGGTCGGGGCCGGTTTCGTTACGGCTTCGCGTATCCGCTCCGTGCAGCGGCGCCGGTACGCCTTCTGGCGGCAGGCGGGCCGGTCGTAGACGGCGTCCCGGCGGTGGCCGTGGCCCAGGGCGAAGCGGGTCCCGCGCACCGGGCAGCGGACCACGTGCTCGTCCTCCTGGCCGAGGATGACGGCGACACCGATGACGAATGCCTCGTCGTGGTGACGCAGCCACCGGCGGTACGTGGCCTTGCACGCCCGGGAGCAGAACCTGGCGTCACTGCGGGCGGTCGCCTTGAGCGGCTCGCGGCAGTTCCTGCACCGGCGCACGGACGGGTGGGCCATGCCTTCACGGTACGCCGGGGTCCTGCGCCGTGAGGGCCGGTCACGTGCCCTGTGCGGCCGTGGCCTTCTGCTCGTCGTGCTCGCGCAGCATGCGCATGACGGTGGCCGGGGCGGGGTGCTGGCCGCGCTTCTTGCCGGTGCGGATGACGAGGCGGGAGGCGATCTCGCGCAGCGAGAGGCGTTCGTCGTCGCGCAGGCGCAGGGCGGTGGCGAGCATGTCCTCGTCGGAGACCTTGACGCCGCCGATGGCCTTGCCGTTCTTGCGGGCGGTCTCCTGGCCTTCGAGGGTCTTGTCGCGGATGTAGTCGCGCTCGGACTCCGCCATGGCGGCGAAGAAGGCGAACAGGGCGACGCCGTGACCGGCCGGGTCGTGCTTGCCCGCCAACGGGCCGGTGAGGAACTCCAGCTCGATCTCGGCGTCGCGCAGTTCCTCGGCGACCTTCAGGAGTTCCAGGGCGCCGCGGCCCAGGCGTTTCATCTCGTGCACCACGAGGGTGACCTTGGCCCCCAGCGAGCGGTACTCGCGGGCCGCCGCCAGGGCGGCCTTCATCTCGGGGCGTTCCCTGACCCTGGTGCTGATCTGCTCCTGGAACAGCCGGTGCACGCCGGAGACTTCGAGTGCGTCGATCTGGGACTGGATCTCCTGCGTCCGGCTGGAGACGCGGGCGTACGCGAGGCGGACCTCCATCGGCACGGCCGGCGCCGCGAGTTTCTGCACAGGCAGGGCCGTCCAGGCGGCGCCGGGGTGCCGTACGGCGGGGCTGGCGACGTGGAGTTCGGAGCGGAGCGCGGGCACGAGCTGGAAGCGGGCGGTGTGGTACTTGAGGGCGACCTTGCCGGAGGTGGTGCGGCAGGGCGAGCCCGCCGGGGCCTGACAGGTGGACATCGGGCAGGCGTGCGATTCCACCAGCTTGTACGCGTCGTTGATCACGCCGGGATTGTTTCAGAAGTACGTTCCACGGGCCAATAGGAAGGAAACGGCCTGTGAAACAAAACAACCTGTGGCGATGTCGTCGGCTCCCGGTGTTGAAACGGGGTTCACCTATGAAACACCGTTCCGGATCCCAGGCGGCTGCCCCGGCCCGTGCCGGCCCGCCGGACGCGCGGACGAGCTGATCCGGACCAGCCTGCCGGACGACCCGTACCTGCAGAAGCTGCTGTACGCCTACTTCCCGGATC
>NZ_JBFBCG010000086.1:0-27528 GCF_040683105.1 Streptomyces sp. NPDC051020
ACTGCAGGGGGGACCCTGTGGGAGAGTAGGACGCCGCCGAACAATTATTCCGGGAAAGCCCCGCACCTCTGGTGCGGGGCTTTTCTGCGTTCACGGGCAGGTGACAACCACGGCTCCTCGTGGTGAGTGCGTGGTGTGGTTGGCAGGGAGTGTTGGATCAGAGCCGGCCGGTTCCCTTGAGGGCCAGGTAGGCATCGGCAAGAGCCGGGGCCAGATGGTCCGGGGTGGCGTCGACGACCACTACGCCATGGCGCTGGAGCTGCTCTGCAGTGCGCTGCCGCTGAGCTTTGGCCTGGGCCGCCGCTGCCGCCTCGTAGACCGCGTCCACCGCGCCCCGGGACTCGGCCATCTGCTCGATGTGCGGGTCGGCCACGGCAGCCACTAGCACCGTGTGGCGCTGAGTCAGCTGGGGAAGGACAGGGAGCAGACCCTCCTCGATGGGAGCCGCGTCCAGGCTGGTGAGGAGCACGAGCAGAGAGCGACGAGGGGCGCTTGCCAGGGCCGCGGCGCTGAGTCCTCGGGCGTCCGTTTCCACCAGTTCAGGTTCGAGCGGTGCCATTGCAGTGACCATGGCCGACAGGACTTCACCTGCGGCGCGTCCCTGGACCTGGGCGCGGATGCGGCGGTCATACGCGAGCAGGTCCACACGATCGCCGGCGCGCGCAGCGAGAGCGGTGAGGAGCAGCGTCGCGTCCATTGCAGCATCGAGGCGGGGCACAGCACCGACTCGGCCTGCCGAGGTGCGACCGGTATCCAGGACGATGAGGATGTGGCGGTCCCGCTCGGGGCGCCACGTACGGACTGCGACGGCCGATTGCCGTGCCGTTGCCCGCCAGTCGATGGAACGGGTGTCGTCGCCGGGGACATAGGCGCGGAGGCTGTCGAACTCCGTGCCTTCGCCGCGGGTGAGGACGCTGGTGCGTCCGTCCAGCTCACGGAGCCTGGCGAGTCGGGACGGCAAGTGCTTGCGGCTGGTGAACGGCGGCAGTACGCGCACCGTCCACGGAACTTGATGACTTCCCTGCCGGGCTGCCAGGCCCAGTGGCCCGTACGAGCGTACGGTGATGCGTTCGGCTCGGCGGTCGCCGCGGCGAGTGGGACGCAGGTGCGTGGTGAGGCGGCGGCGTTCACCTGCTGGGATGTCCAGCCTGTGGCGGGACGCCGCCTGTTCCGTACCCGTGAGCCAGCTGCTGGGTGGCCAGGCATCGCGGAGATGCGCGCGCAGGCGCCGACGCGACGCATTGGTTACGGTCAGTTGCACTTCCGCACCATCGCCGAGTCGAACGGTTGTGTCACCGGATCGGGTGAACTGGAGCGTTCGCACTGGCGCGGCCAGGGCGTAGTCGCACAGAATTGCTAGAGAGAGCGGGGCATTGACCGCGAGCATGCCCGTCCAGCTTGGGGCAAGGATGCCTACGGGGAGTGACCCCAAGGCGGCGAGTAGCGCTGTTCGTCCGGTGAGGGTCACGGTCACTGCCTCATCGGGGTACGGGGACGTGGGCGAGGACTGCGGTGATGACGGAGTCAGGGGTGACTCCTTCCATCTCCGCCTCGGGGCGCAGGTGGATGCGATGGCGGAGCGTGGGGAGTGCCAGAGCTTTCACGTCGTCCGGAATGACGTAGTCACGGCCGGTCAACCAGGCCCAGGCGCGGGCTGTGGAGAGCAAGGCGGTAGCACCTCGGGGGGAGACCCCGAGGGAGAGCGAGGGGGATTCACGCGTGGCACGACAGATATCGACGACATAGCCGGCGATCTCGGGGGAAACCGTGGTTTTGGCGACCGCGGCGCGGGCGGATTCCAGGTCGGCGGGGCCTGCGACGGGGCGGACGCCTGCTGAGACCAGGTCGCGGGGGTTGAAGCCGTCGGCATGGCGGGTCAGGACATTGATCTCCTCGTCGCGGGACGGCAGTGGCACCGTCAGCTTGAGGAGGAAGCGATCCAGCTGGGCCTCGGGGAGGCGGTACGTGCCCTCGTACTCGACGGGATTCTGAGTGGCCGCAACCAGGAAGGGGTCCGGCAGGGGGCGGGGGGTTCCGTCGACGGTGACCTGGCGCTCCTCCATCGCTTCCAGAAGCGATGACTGCGTCTTCGGAGGAGTGCGGTTGATCTCGTCGGCCAGGAGGAGGTTAGTGAAGACCGGGCCTGGCTGGAAGGAGAACTCAGCTGTACGGGCGTCGTAGACCAGAGAGCCGGTGACGTCGCTCGGCATCAGGTCAGGGGTGAACTGGACGCGCTTGGTATCCAGCTCGAGTGAGGCGGCGAGGGCGCGGACCAGGAGTGTCTTGGCCACACCGGGTACGCCTTCCAGGAGGACGTGGCCTCGGCAGAGCAGCGCGACGACGAGGCCGGTGACTGCGGGGTCCTGCCCGACTACGGCTTTGGCGATCTCGGAGCGCAGGGCTTCCAGGGATGCGCGGGCTGCGTCGTCGTTCCCGACGGTCTCGATTGTCCCGGCGGGCACTGGGGGCGGGGCGCTCATGAAATGCGTACCTCTCTTTCGAGGGTGTCGAGTTGGTCTGCCAGACGGACAAGGGCGGCGTCATCGGCTGGCGCCGTGCCGAACAGCACGGCGTCGAGGTCGCCTTCGATGGTGCTGAGGCGTGCGGAGACGGCGGGAAGGAGCACCGCGGGGGAGTGAGCATTGCGGGGTGAGATCCCGAGGAGCGGGGCGATGCGGGTGCGAGTGGCGGAGCGCAACGAGGAGGCGGCCCGGTCGCGGGCATTCGCCTTGCGGTAGAGGCGGGCGCGGCCCTCGGTGGATTCGGAGGCGCGAATGGCCACGGGCAGCCGTTCGGTGACCAGGGGGCCCAGACGACGGGCGCGCCATACGGCGGCGAGCACGGCGGCGACTGCGAGTTGCAGGGTTCCCCATAGCCAGCCCGACGGGATCAGGTCGGCGAAGCTGCGGTTGTTATCGGCGTCGTCACGGCCTGCACCGTCTCCGCCGTTCCCGGTGGCGGAGGGGTCAGCGAGCGAGGGGAGGTACCAGACCAGATGCGGGCGGGAGCCGAGAAGTTGCAGGGCCAGGGAGGCGTTGCCCTGGCTGTCGAGACGGCTGTTGTAGAGGAAGTCCGCGGAGCCGAGCACGATGGAGTCGCCGGAGGCCTGCTCCTGGACCACGAGCAGGGTGGGGAGACCCCCGCTGGGGTAGCAGGCGAGGGTTTCGAGGCCATCCGCGGTGTAGCGGAAGCCTCCCGTGTCGGCGGTTCCCGCGCTGTGGGCTGCTGGCAGCAGGCACTGCGGTGCATGAGGGGCAACCGGTCCGGTGGACGTCGTGCGGACCCCGGGGACCAGTGTGTCCACGGACGGGGAACCGGGCGCGAGGAGGACAGTGCGGCCGGCCGAGTCGGCAGTCGCGGCGCGGAGCTCGCTCTGCTGGCCCGGCGTCAGCAGATCAGGGGTGGTGACGAGCAGGGTCGTGTCCGGGCCGACCGCGGTGGTGGCCTCCTCGAGTGTGGTGGCCACCCGTACGGAGACGCCGCGGTCCTTGAGGAGTTCGGCGACGGCCCGGCTTCCGTGCTGATCGGCCGAGCGGGGGTCGAGTCGGCCGTGCTGGGCACCGGAGTGTGCGGTGGCCAGGACGACTCCGGCTGCTATGAGAAGGAGAAGAGCGAGCACCAGGCCGCGGGTGCGGGTCCAGACCTGGCGCGGGGTGGGGGAGACCGAGGTAGGGGGCGCGGTGGAGGCGGCAGTGGGCGCGGTCATGAGGCCGCTCCCTGGGCCGGGGCGGTCAGCAGGGGCTTGGCGTTTTCGAGGTCGAGGTCGAGATCTCGCACCATCAGATACGCCTGCTGGTCGGTGTTCCGGCCGCCGTACATGATGGCGTCGAACTCCCGGGCGGCGGCGCGGAGGGGCAGCGCGTGCGCCGGCAGCGAGTGGCCTGCCTCGGTGGCGGCTTCGTCGGCGGTGCGGCCGGGGCGGGGGTCGAGCAGGGCGCGCTCCTCCAGCGAGCGGACGATGGCGCGCATGCGTTCCTGGACAGCCTCGTCCCAGCGGTGGGCAGCAGCGTGTGCCTCGGCGGCTGTCCGGTGTTCGGCGGCGCTGCGGGGGCTGTCGTCGAACAGGGCGTCGGTGGGGCGGGTGGTGTGTTGCGGGGTGCCCAGCCGCCACCAGAGGGCGGCGGCCAGAGCGATGACGACCAGCAAGAGGGCGATCAGCCCGAGCGGTCCGCCGGGTGCGGTGTTCGAGGCTGCGGAGAAGAGATCGCCGAGCCACCCCCAGAGGCGGTCGAGACCGCGCTGGAGGAGGTTCGGGTCGTTCTCGTGGTACACCGGTTTGGACAGCTCGTGCCTCGCCGCTTCGCGTGCGGGCACACGTGGAGTGTCCACCGGTATGTCGCTGCTCACGTGGATCAGCAGCAGTGCTGTTGTCGCGCCCCCCGCCCCCGTCACGGCATCAGCTCCTGGTGTCGTAGCCGGGCAGGCCTGCAGCCCGGGCGAGTTCGAGGTCGAGTGCCTCGCGACGGATGCGCTGGTCCACGTAGAGCAGGGCCATCACACCGGCGGAGAGCGGGTAGGTGATCGTCGAGATGATCACCTCGCCGATACCGGAGACGATCAGGAATGGCCAGCCGAAGTCGGTGGGCTTCCCGGTGAGGAACGCTCCCATCCCGTTGCCGTCCATGACGATCGCGATGATGCCGAACGGGATCGCGATGATCAGGGTCACGATGAGTGTCAGCAGCCAGGTGAGGATCAGGATGCCGAACGTCCGCCACCAGGCGCCGCGCACCAGTTTCGCGGAGCGGCGCATCGAGACGGTGATCGACTGCCGCTCCAGCATCAGTGCCGGCGGGGCGAGGCAGAAGCGGACCATCAGCCAGATGACGACGGCGGTGGCTGCCAGGAACCCGAGGAGGGCGAGAGCGACGCCGGCGGCGGAGCCGATCAGCACGCCCGGGAGCACGCCCACCGCCATGATGGCGGCGGTCATCAGGGTCAGGAGCAGGGTCAGGCCGAGCAGCTGAAGGAGGCGGGGCCGGGCCTCGGTCCACGCCTCGGAGAGCGTGACGGAACGGCCCACCACCGAGCGGCTGATCACGATGGTGAGCACAGAGGTGGTGAAGAGCGTCGCGATCAGGGTGACGAGCGTCGACGGCGCGCTGTAGATCAGGCTCGACTGCATGGAGTCGGCGGCCTGGCGGAGTGCCTCCGCGCCGGTTGCGTTCGGGTCGACCGAGGCGGGTTCCGGCAGCAGATAGCGCTGCACGAGGATGATCGTGACCTGGGCGATGACGGAGACGGTGAGGGTGATGCCGAGAACCGTGCGCCAGTGCGCGCGCATCGTGGACACCGCACCGTCGAGGATCTCTCCGACGCCGAGCGGGCGGAGCGGGATGACCCCGGGCTTCGCGGCAGCGGGCGGCTGAGCCCAGCCGGCTGCCTGCGGCCTGCCGCCCCAGCCGGGGGTGGGTGGCGGTGCGCCGGGGCCGGAGGTGCCCGGTGGGGACCACTGCCCTGCCGGCGGTTGCGTGGAAGACCAGTTTCCCGCAGGGCCGCTGCCGTCGATGGGCTCGGACGGCCGAGGGACGCCCGCCTCCTGGCCGTCGGAGGGGGCGGATCCGGGCGAGGCCCAGCCCGGAGTGTCGTTCATTCTCGCTCCTTCACGGTCCTGTCCGCTCACCGGGGCGGCAGGTTGGCAGCCATCGTGCCACGCGTTGCTCCGGTACGGGCCGGGTGCTCCATCACCGTCTTACCTTCATATGCGGGCGGCTCACGGTGCAGACTGGGCGGATGGCTGATCTGGACGCGCAATCGCCGGTGGGCATCGAGCCTTCCGCGCTTCCCTCCATCCGCTGGGCCGAGCCCCCGGAAGGCCCCGCAGTGGCGCTCCTCGACCAGACGCGGTTGCCTGCCGAAGAGGTCGAGCTGCTGTGTACGGATGTGCCGGCACTGGTGCGGGCCATTCAGACGCTGGCCGTGCGCGGGGCGCCGCTGCTGGGCATTGCGGGGGCCTACGGGGTCGCTCTGGCCGCGGCCCGGGGCGACGACATGGCAGAGGCTTCTGGGCTGTTGGAGCGTGCGCGGCCCACCGCCGTGAACCTCGGGTACGGGGTGCGGCGCGCGTCGTGGGCGTACCGGGCGGCGCTGGGCAAGGGCGAGGACGCGCAGCGGGCGGCCGCGGTGGCCTTGGCGGAGGCCGAGGCGCTGCACCGGGAGGATGCCGAGGCCAGTCGGCGCATGGCGCAGTACGGGCTCGCGCTCCTCGAAGAGCTGCTGCCCGGCGGCGGGCACCAGCTTCTGACCCACTGCAATTCGGGGGCGCTTGTCTCGGGCGGTGAGGGCACGGCCTTTGCTGTGGCGCTCGGGGCACACCGGGCCGGACAGCTGCGACGGCTCTGGGTGGACGAGACGCGGCCGCTGCTTCAGGGGGCCAGGCTGACCGCGTACGAGGCGGCGCGCCACGGGATGGCGTACAGCTTGCTCACGGACAATGCCGCGGGTTCGCTGTTCGCCGCGGGGGAGGTGGATGCCGTGCTCATCGGGGCCGATCGCATTGCTGCGGACGGGTCCGTGGCGAACAAGGTCGGGAGTTATCCGCTGGCGGTGCTTGCCAAATTCCACCACGTGCCGTTCATTGTGGTGGCGCCGACCACGACCGTGGATCTGCAGACCCCGGACGGGGCATCGGTCATCGTGGAGCAGCGCCCCGGGCGGGAAGTGACGGAGCTCACATCGTCCTGGGTCGGGGCGGGTAGAGAAGTGGGGGGACTGCCTGTCGCACCGCTGGGAACCCAGGCATACAACCCCGCATTCGACATCACGCCGCCGGAACTGATCACGGCGATCGTCACGGAGGAGGGCGCAGTTTCCCCGGTCACGGGGGTCGGGCTGGCAGAGCTGTGTGCCAGATCATCGCAGGTGACGATTAGCTAATGGGATGATGTCGATTATGAAGGGACGCGTCCTTGTCGTCGACGACGACACCGCACTGGCCGAGATGCTCGGGATTGTGCTGCGTGGTGAAGGGTTTGAGCCGTCGTTCGTAGCGGACGGCGACAAGGCACTTGCCGCATTTCGAGAGGCCAAGCCGGACCTGGTCCTGCTCGATCTCATGCTGCCCGGACGGGACGGTATCGAGGTCTGCAGGTTGATCAGGGCCGAGTCGGGTGTGCCGATTGTCATGCTCACCGCCAAGAGCGACACCGTCGATGTGGTGGTGGGCCTGGAGTCAGGGGCCGACGACTACATCGTCAAGCCGTTCAAACCTAAGGAGTTGGTTGCCCGGATCAGGGCACGTCTGCGCAGGTCCGAGGAGCCGGCACCGGAACAGCTGACCATCGGGGACCTGGTCATCGATGTGGCCGGTCACTCCGTGAAGCGGGACGGACAGTCGATCGCCCTGACCCCGCTGGAGTTCGACCTGCTGGTCGCGCTCGCCCGCAAGCCGTGGCAGGTCTTCACCCGTGAGGTGCTGCTCGAGCAGGTGTGGGGATACCGCCACGCCGCCGACACCCGGCTGGTGAATGTGCATGTCCAGCGGCTGCGTTCCAAGGTCGAGAAGGATCCGGAACGGCCGGAGATCGTGGTGACCGTCCGAGGCGTCGGCTACAAGGCCGGACCGAGCTGACGTGTCCTTGGGTAGCGCTGCCCCGAAGCCCGGGGAGCCGGGAGTCCGTACGGGGCGGGCTACCGGTTCCGGACACAGGACGTCCGCGTTCGGACGTCTTCTGCAGGGCGGCCGGTTGTTCCACGACCGGGCGCCCGGCGGTCCTGTGCCGCGACTGTTGATGCGCTGGGTGCGGCGTCCGCTGCTGCCCGCCGTCCGGCTGTGGCGGCGCAACCTGCAGCTGCGGGTCGTCGCGGGCACGCTGCTCATGTCTCTCGGTGTCGTGCTCCTGCTCGGCCTGGTGGTGATCGGGCAGGTCCGCAACGGTCTGCTCGACGCGAAGGGCAAGGCTGCCCAGACGCAGGCCGCCGGCGGTTTCGCGGCGGCCCAGGACAAGGCGAATGCTCCGCTCACCCCCGGTGGGCAGGACGGTGACGCCGGGGACGGCACGACCGCCAACAACTCGTGGCGGACGGAGCTCGTCGACCAGCTCGCCAGCGGCGGCAAGAACGCCTTCAATGTGGTGGCACTCAGCGCCGACGAGGGCAGCCGTGCGCCGCGCGGCTCGGGCAGTGTCGAAGCGGCCAGCATTCCGCAGAGCCTGCGGGAGGCGGTGGACAAGGGGCCCGGCGCGTTCCAGACGTACTCCCTGATCCGGTATGCGAACGGGCAGGAGTCGCAGCCCGGGCTTGTCGTCGGCAAGCGTCTCTACGACATCGACCACAACCCGTACCAGCTCTACTACCTCTTCCCGCTGACGCAGGAGGAGAAGTCCCTGACCCTGGTCAAGGGCACGCTCGCGACCGCTGGACTGTTCGTGGTCGTGCTGCTCGGCGCCATCGCCTGGTTCGTGGTGCGGCAGGTCGTCACCCCCGTACGGATGGCTGCGGGCATCGCCGAGCGGCTCTCCGCGGGCAGACTCCAGGAGCGCATGAAGGTCACCGGCGAGGACGACATCGCCCGGCTCGGTGAGGCCTTCAACAAGATGGCCCAGAACCTTCAGCTCAAGATCCAGCAGCTGGAGGAGCTCTCCCGGATGCAGCGACGCTTCGTCTCGGACGTCTCGCACGAGCTGCGGACGCCGCTCACGACCGTACGGATGGCCGCCGATGTCATCCATGAGGCACGCGTCGACTTCGATCCGGTGACCGCGCGCTCCGCTGAACTGCTCGGCGATCAGCTCGACCGGTTCGAGTCGCTGCTCTCCGACCTGCTGGAGATCAGCCGGTTCGATGCGGGTGCCGCCGCGCTGGAGGCCGAACCGATCGACCTGCGGCAGGTCGTCCGGCGCGTGATCGGCGGCGCCGAGCCGCTCGCCGACCGCAAGGGCACCCGGATCCGGGTGGTCGGCGACGAGCAGCCGGTGATCGCGGAGGCCGACGCGCGGCGCGTCGAGCGCGTGCTGCGCAATCTTGTCGTCAACGCCGTCGAGCACGGTGAGGGTCGGGACGTCGTGGTGCGGATGGGGGTGGCCGGAGGCGCGGTCGCCGTCGCCGTCCGCGACTACGGCGTGGGACTCAAGCCCGGCGAGGCGACCCGGGTCTTCAACCGGTTCTGGCGCGCCGACCCGGCGCGGGCACGGACGACCGGCGGCACCGGTCTCGGACTGTCGATCGCCGTCGAGGACGCCCGGCTGCACGGCGGCTGGCTGCAGGCATGGGGCGAGCCGGGCGGCGGTTCGCAGTTCCGGCTGACGCTGCCGCGTACGGCGGACGAGCCGCTGCGTGGCTCCCCGATACCGCTGGAGCCCGAGGACTCGCGACGCAACCGGGAGAACCGGGGGCTGACCGCGGACGTCGGTACGACCGGGAGCGAGCACCGGCTCACGACGGTGCCGACCCAGCTGGGCGGCCCGGACCGTTCGCCACTGCCTGTACCCGCGCGCGCCCCCGCGGCTCCCCGGACGGCGCCGGCGTCGGTGAATCCGGCCGCCCTGCCCGGTAACGGCGCCCGTGTGGTCGCCCGCCCCCCCGAGGACCGGCCGGGCGACACCATCGACTCTGCTGCGCAGGACCCGGATCGGGAGGACACGACTCGTGGGCGCTGACCGTCGTGAGGGCGGCCGTGGACGTGCGGTGGGGATGATCGCTCTGCTGGGATGCGGCGTCGTGCTGCTGTCCGCGTGCGGCTCGATGCCCGTCACCGGGGACATCAAGGCGGTTGACGCCTCGCAGCCCGGCGACTCCCAGGTACAGGTGTACGCGGTGGCGCCCCGCGAAAACGCCACTCCGGATGAGGTGGTCGACGGCTTCCTGGAGTCCATGACGAGTGACGACCCAGGCTTCCGGACGACCCGGAAGTACCTGACGAAGGAGGCATCGCGCACCTGGAAGCCGAGCGCTTTCACCACGGTGCTCTCCAAGGCGCCGAACCGGAGCCAGCGCCCGGTCCGCGACAGCGACCGCAGCAGTACGGAGCTCACT
The DNA here is from genome assembly GCF_040683105.1 of Streptomyces sp. NPDC051020. NCBI lineage: Bacteria > Bacillati > Actinomycetota > Actinomycetes > Kitasatosporales > Streptomycetaceae > Streptomyces > Streptomyces sp. NPDC051020. The sequence continues at coordinate 9,973 of NZ_JBFBCG010000086.1, forward strand.
TTCACGCTGACCGGCGACAAGGTGGCGACGGTGGACGCGCAGAACGCCTACCAGCCCGTCGCGCCGACGGCCTTCAGTCGGAGCCTGCACCTGGTGCGGCAGAACGGCAGCAAGGAGTGGCGCATCGACTTCGTGCCGGACGGCCTGCTCCTCGGTCAGTCCGACTTCAAGCGGCTCTACCGCTCCGTCAACAAGTACTACTTCGCCACCGGGCCGGCGGCAGATCAGTCGACGCTGGTCGCCGACCCTGTCTATGTGCGTAACCGGACGGATCCGATCACGGGGATGGACACCGTGACACAGACGGTCCGCAGTCTCGTCGAGGGACCGACCAACTGGCTGCGGCCGGTGGTCGATTCCCGTTTCCCCACCGGTACGGTCCTGCGCAAGGGCGTCACCGCGCTGGCGCCCGACGACCGCAACGTACTGAAGGTTCCGCTCAACAAGAAGGCGGACGGCGTCGGGCAGCGCTCCTGTCGCATGATGGCCTCTCAGGTGCTGTACACCGTGCGCGATCTGACGTCCGCCCGGGTCGAGCAGGTCGAGCTGCAGCGGTCTGACGGTTCGTCGCTCTGTGTCCTCGGTTCGGGCCAGGCGGAGGAGTTCGCTCCGGACGGTTCCTCGGGTGCCCCCGACAGCCAGTACTTCGTCGATGACGAGGGCCATGTCCAGCGCATCCCGGGAAGCAACAAGGGCAGCGGTGATCCGGAGCCGGTGGCCGGCCCGCTCGGTGACGGACCGGTGCGGATGAGCACGGTCGGCGTGGCCCGCGACGAGCAGCTGGCGGCGGCGGTCTCGCAGGACAGCGCGTCTCTGTACGTCGCCTCAGTCGTTTCGGCGGGTGAGCTCCCCAGGCCCGCCGTGACCAGCAGGGCGAAGAAGCCGGAGGACCGGTTGTCGGCGCCCAGTTGGGACGGGCGGGGTGATCTCTGGGTGGCGGACCGGAATCCGGATGATCGCAGGCTGCTGCGGCTGGCCGGTGGTACGGGCGAGCCGTCGAACGTCAGGGTGCCGGACCTGGGCGGCGCGCGGATCGAGGCGCTGCGGCTGTCGGCGGACGGTGTCCGGATCGCGCTGCTGCTGACCGAGGACGGCCACACCACGCTGAAGATCGGCCGGATCGAGCGCCAGGGGGATCCGGACACCCTGCAGGACGTCTCCGTCGTGGAGCTGCGGAAGGCCGCGCCGCAGCTGGCGGACGTGACCGCGATGTCCTGGTCGGGCCGGAGCCGCCTCGTGGTGGTCGGCAAGGAGCAGGGTGGCGTACAGCAGGTGCGTTATGTCCAGGTGGACGGTTCGGCACCGGCGTCGGGTGTGCTGCCCGGGGCGAATCAGGTGTCGTCGGTCGCGGCAGCGGACGACGAGCAGCTGCCGCTGATGGCGGACACCGAGGACGACGGGATAGTGAAGCTGTCGCCGGGGGACAACTGGCAGACGGTGCTCAAGAAGGGATCGTCGCTGGTCTATCCGGGCTGAGCCCCGGTCCGGGGAGCCCCCCGACCAACGGTTTCGGGGTGCCCCGGACCAACCCTGATCGCGTGGCGAGGGGCGCTCCCTCCTGTTCGGGACGGCAGCGTTTTCCACAGGGGTGGCCGGGTTCGTGCTGTGGGCGCACAGTGGAGGCATGCGGGGGTGGTGGCGGGAGATCGCCGGGCTGGTCCTGCCTGTGGCCTGCAGCGGCTGCGGCGGGCCGCGGGCCGAGCTGTGCGAGGACTGCCGGGCGGCGCTTCACGGAGCGGTGCCGCGACGGGTGAGGCCGGCGCCCGAGCCGGCCGGGCTGCCGGTGGTGCATGCCGCCGCGGCGTACGAGAACGCGGTACGGGCGACGCTCCTGGCCCACAAGGAGCGTGGCGTACTAGGACTGTCGCGGGAGCTCGGCAGGGCGCTGGCGGGTGCAGTCAGGGCCGGGACGGGGCAGGTGGGCGGTCGGCCGGGATCACTGCTGCTCGTTCCGGTGCCGTCGGCGCGGCGGGTGGTGGCGGCGCGCGGGCACGATCCGACGCGCAGGATCGCGCTGTCGGCCGCGGGCGAGCTGCGGCGCGGTGGCGTGCGGGTGCAGGTGGCATCCGTACTGAGGCAACGGCGGCCGGTGGCCGATCAGTCGGGGCTCGGTGCCCGGCAGCGACAGGAGAATCTGGCTGGCGCGCTGGAGGTGGTGGCCGGTGGTGAGCGGCTGCTTGCGACCGAACGGGTGGTGCTTGTGGACGACCTTCTGACGACCGGGGCCTCGCTGGCCGAGGCGGCACGCGCGCTCGTCGCGGCGGGCCTGCGCGAAGACAAGGATCCCGGAATGCGGCAGGCGGCCGTTGTTGCAGCGTCTCCGTCCGCCTTCGAAATAAACCGGAACTGCCCATGAACTTTCATCGTTGCAGGTAGTGAGTGGGCAAAGACCCCTGAACGGAGGTACGTGCGAGTAGCGGGTGCCGACATCCGGCTGAGCAGGCTATGTTCGGTGGTGAGGAATGGTGAATGCCGGACCTCGACGAATGCACCCCCAGGTTTCGGGCAGGTAACTCACCGGTAGCCCAAAAGCTGAAAAGTCGGTGGGGTGGACACCTCCCGGATGGGGGAGGAGGAGGTCGAAGCCACCGAGTCCGCGGCTCCGGCGATCACCGGAGCCTGGTGCAAAAGGGAGATGCTCCGCCGCCGAGCGGAGCGATCCGGGAACGGAGTTCTGCGTGGACATCGTCGTCAAGGGCCGCAAGACCGAGGTGCCCGAGCGGTTCCGCAAGCACGTGGCCGAGAAGCTGAAGCTGGACAAGATCCAGAAGTTCGACGGCAAGGTGATCAGCCTCGACGTCGAGGTGTCCAAGGAGCCAAACCCCCGTCAGGCCGACCGTTCCGACCGGGTGGAGATCACGCTTCGCTCGCGGGGACCGGTCATTCGTGCGGAAGCGGCCGCAGCCGACCCCTACGCAGCGCTGGACCTGGCCACCGGCAAGCTGGAGGCGCGGCTGCGCAAGCAGCACGACAAGCGCTACAGCCGCCGGGGCAACGGCCGGATTCCCGCTGCCGAAGTCGCTGAGACCGTGCCGGGTGCGGCGTCGTTCAACAGCGAGGGTGACCTGGCCGGCGAAGGCGCGGCACAGTCCGTACCCACCACCAGGATCGGCTCGCTCGAGGTGCAGGGCGAAGGGCCGCTGGTGATGCGCGAGAAGACGCACGTCGCGGCACCGATGCTGCTCGATCAGGCGCTCTACGAGATGGAGCTGGTCGGGCACGACTTCTATCTGTTCGTCGATGCCGAGACGAAGGAACCCAGTGTCGTCTACCGACGGCACGCCTACGACTACGGTGTCATTCATCTGAGGACCGACCCGCTGGCCGCTGACGAGGCGGGCGGCGCAGGCGGTGCGCTCGGCGGCTGACGCCCCGCATCGGTGGTGCCCCTGGGGGCGCAATCACGCCACCAGGGGCACCCGAGTGGGACCACAGGACCACCGCTCTGACGTCCAGGCATGGAATCATGACGTCCCAAGCCAAACGGTGCTCTGTGAAGTGTCGTTGGCGGACAGCTTGTGAACTTCAGGCCGTGGCCTTCAGGGGGAGGAACGATGGCGGACACCTTCGGGCCCGTGCGCGATGCGAATGATGTCGACGACACTGCCTGTGCCGACACCGGCGCGGACACGGAGAGTTCCGGCAAGGAGCCGATCCGCGTCCTGGTGGTGGATGACCATGCGCTCTTCCGCAGAGGTCTGGAGATCGTCCTTGCCCAGGAGGAGGACATCCAGGTCGTCGGCGAGGCGGGGGACGGGGCGGAGGCCGTCGACAAGGCGGCCGACCTGCTGCCCGACATCGTGCTGATGGACGTACGGATGCCCAAGCGCGGCGGCATCGAGGCCTGCACCTCCATCAAGGAGGTGGCCCCCAGCGCGAAGATCATCATGCTGACGATCAGTGACGAGGAGGCCGACCTCTACGACGCGATCAAGGCGGGTGCCACCGGCTATCTCCTCAAGGAGATCTCCACCGACGAGGTGGCCACAGCGATCCGCGCGGTCGCCGACGGGCAGTCCCAGATCAGCCCGTCCATGGCGTCCAAACTGCTCACCGAATTCAAGTCGATGATCCAGCGGACCGACGAGCGCAGGCTGGTGCCGGCGCCGCGGCTCACCGACCGGGAGCTCGAAGTCCTCAAACTGGTTGCCACGGGCATGAACAATCGCGATATCGCGAAGGAACTGTTCATTTCCGAGAACACCGTGAAGAACCACGTCCGCAACATTCTGGAGAAGCTGCAGCTGCACTCCAGGATGGAAGCAGTGGTCTATGCCATGCGGGAGAAGATCCTGGAGATCAGGTGAATCGGGTGCGCCGGTACAGCCGGGTCAGCCGAGGGCGCGGGCGACTTCCCGGCTGAGCGCCTCGCGAAGCTCCGGTGCGTCCACCCGTTCCACCCGGACCGCCGTGCAGCCGACCCAGGCCGCCGCCTCCACGAGCGCCTCGGCCATCGGTGCCACGGCCTTCCTGCCTGCCAGGGACACCTGCCGAGCGACCAGAGTCATGCCCTCGCGCGCCGGATCGACCCGGCCCTGGAGCTTTCCGCCCGCCAGCAGCGGCATCGCGAAATACCCATGAATCCGCTTGGGCCTGGGGACGTACGCCTCCAGGCGGTGGGTGAAGCCGAAGATCCGCTCCGTCCGCGCCCGCTCCCAGATCAGTGAGTCGAACGGCGACAGCAGCGTCGTACGGTGCCGTCCACGCGGCTCCGCAGCCAGTGCTGCCGGGTCGGCCCAGGCGGGCTTCGCCCAGCCCTCCACCGTCACCGGCACCAGCCCGGAGTCCGCCACCACCGCGTCGAACTGTTCGGCCTTCAGCCGGTGGTAGTCGGCGATGTCCGTACGGGTGCCGACTCCCAGGGACTGCCCGGCGAGTGCGACCAGCCGGCGCAGACATTCCGTGTCGTCCAGATCGTCATGCAGCACGGAATCGGGCAGCGCACGCTCTGCGAGGTCGTACACCCGCTTCCAGCCGCGCCGCTCGGTACACACCACTTCGCCGTACATCAGGGCCCGCTCGACGGCGACCTTCGACGCCGACCAGTCCCACCACTCCCCGCCGTTCTTCGCCCCGCCCAGCTCCGTCGCGGTCAGCGGTCCCTCGGCGCGCAGCTGCTTGATCACCGTGTCGTACGCCCCGTCGGGGAGATCGTGGTTCCACTGCGGGCGCGCGCGGTAGGAGCGGCGGCGGAACGCGAAGTGCGGCCACTCCTCGACCGGCAGGATGCACGCCGCGTGCGACCAGTACTCGAAGGTGCGGCCGCCCGACCAGTACGCGTCCTCGATCGTGCGGCGTCCGACGGCGCCGAGGCGCGCGTACGGAATCAGCTCGTGCGAACGGGCCAGCACCGAGATCGTGTCGAGCTGTACGGCGCCGAGGTGCCGCAGCACTCCCGGCACCCCCGACCGGCGGTCCGGCGCCCCGAGGAAGCCCTGGGCGCGCAGGGCGATCCTGCGTGCCTGGTCGGCGGAGAGTTCGGCAGCGGGAGGCGGCACAGGCGTCATGGACCGAACCCTAGAGGGCCGCACTGACATTCGTTCACGGAGCGGTGGACCGGTCCGTGCGGCCGGAGGAGGCCACGCCGACGGGGGACCTCGCCGGCAGATACGGGTGGACGCCCGGCAAGGCCAGGTCGGACGGGAGCAGTGCGCCGACCCAGGTGTCCCGCCGCACGCCCTTGTTCAGCAGCCCCGAGCGCTGATCGCCCTCCAGGCGGAAGCCCGCCCGCTGCGCCACGGCCCGCGAGGGCACATTGCCGACCTCGGCCCGCCACTCCAGCCGGTCCCCGCCGAGTGCGGTGAACGTCCAGTGGGCGGCAGCCCGTACCGCCTCCGTCGTATAGCCGAGACCGCGGTGCTCCTTCGCCGTCCAGAACCCCACCTCGTACGTGCCCAGCCGCGTGCGGCGGTCGATGCCGAGTGCACCGGTCATCACCCCGCTGTCGCGGTGCACCACCGCGAAGTTGTACATGGAGTCGTCCTGCCAGCCGCTGGGGGACAGCTTCTCCGTGAAGAGTTCGGCATCGGCCCGGCTGTACGGGGAGGGGATGACCGTCCAGCGCTGGATGTCCGGGTCCTGACAGGCGGCGTACACCTCGTCCGCGTCGCTCCGGCGAAAGGGGCGCAGCAGCAGACGCTCGGTGGTGAGGGTGATCGGCTCCATGTACGGATTCTGGTGAGGTGCCAACGGTGATGCGACCAGTTTTCGCGCTTCCCGGCACCTTCCGAGTCCGCCATCCGTTGAATCGAAAGGGCACAGCGGGCTCAACGCGGCGGCAGCCCTCCCGGCGCGGCGGGGTCCTCGCTTACGATGGCCGTTGCGGTGGGGCTCACCTGCCGTGCCCGTGCCAGCGTCCATCACACGACCCAGTGCCAGGCCCGACCGGCAAGGAGACCAGCCTCAGTGTCCGTCTTCAACAAGCTCATGCGTGCAGGCGAAGGCAAGATCCTGCGCAAACTGCACCGCATCGCGGACCAGGTCAGCTCCATCGAAGAGGACTTCGTCAACCTCTCCGACGCCGAGCTGCGGGCGCTCACCGACGAGTACAAGGAACGGTACGCGGACGGCGAGAGCCTGGACGACCTGCTCCCCGAGGCATTCGCGACGGTCCGTGAGGCCGCCAAGCGAGTACTCGGACAGCGCCACTACGACGTCCAGATGATGGGTGGGGCGGCGCTGCACCTCGGCTATGTGGCCGAGATGAAGACCGGTGAGGGCAAGACCCTCGTCGGCACCCTGCCCGCGTATCTCAACGCGCTCTCCGGCAAGGGCGTGCACCTGATCACGGTCAATGACTATCTGGCCGAGCGCGACTCCGAGATGATGGGCCGGGTCCACAAGTTCCTGGGCCTGACCGTCGGCTGCATCCTCGCGAACATGACGCCGGCCCAGCGACGTGAGCAGTACGCCTGCGACATCACGTACGGCACGAACAACGAGTTCGGCTTCGACTACCTTCGCGACAACATGGCGTGGTCCGCGGACGAGCTCGTCCAGCGCGGCCACAACTTCGCGGTGGTCGACGAGGTCGACTCGATCCTCGTCGACGAGGCCCGTACGCCCCTGATCATCTCCGGCCCGGCCGATCAGGCGACCAAGTGGTACGGCGACTTCGCCAAGCTGGTCACGCGCCTCAAGAAGGGCGAGGCGGGCAATCCGCTCAAGGGCATCGAGGAGACCGGCGACTACGAGGTCGACGAGAAGAAGCGGACCGTCGCGATCCACGAGCCCGGTGTCGCGAAGGTCGAGGACTGGCTCGGCATCGACAACCTCTACGAGTCGGTGAACACCCCGCTCGTCGGGTACCTCAACAATGCCATCAAGGCCAAGGAACTCTTCAAGAAGGACAAGGACTACGTCGTCATCGACGGCGAAGTCATGATCGTCGACGAGCACACCGGCCGTATCCTCGCCGGCCGCCGCTACAACGAGGGCATGCACCAGGCGATCGAGGCGAAGGAAGGGGTGGACATCAAGGACGAGAACCAGACCCTTGCCACGATCACCCTGCAGAACTTCTTCCGCCTCTACGGCAAGCTGTCCGGCATGACCGGTACGGCGATGACCGAGGCCGCCGAGTTCCACCAGATCTACAAGCTCGGCGTCGTGCCGATCCCGACGAACCGGCCGATGGTCCGCGCCGACCAGTCGGACCTGATCTACCGGACCGAGGTCGCGAAGTTCGCCGCGGTCGTCGACGACATCGCCGAGAAGCACGAGAAGGGCCAGCCGATCCTGGTCGGCACCACCTCGGTCGAGAAGTCCGAGTACCTCTCGCAGCAGCTCTCCAAGCGTGGTGTGCAGCACGAGGTCCTCAACGCCAAGCAGCACGACCGTGAGGCGACGATCGTTGCCCAGGCCGGCCGCAAGGGCGCGGTCACGGTGGCGACGAACATGGCCGGCCGCGGTACGGACATCAAGCTCGGCGGCAACCCCGACGACCTCGCCGAGGCGGAGCTGCGCCAGCGCGGTCTCGACCCCGTCGACCACGTCGAGGAGTGGGCGGCCGCGCTGCCCGCCGCGCTGGAGAAGGCCGAGCAGGCCGTCAGGGCGGAGTTCGAAGAGGTCAAGGAGCTCGGCGGGCTGTACGTCCTCGGTACGGAGCGGCACGAGTCGCGGCGTATCGACAACCAGCTGCGCGGTCGTTCCGGCCGTCAGGGCGACCCGGGCGAGTCCCGCTTCTACCTGTCGCTCGGCGACGACCTGATGCGGCTGTTCAAGGCGCAGATGGTCGAGCGCGTGATGTCGATGGCGAACGTGCCGGACGACGTGCCGATCGAGAACAAGATGGTGACGCGGGCGATCGCGTCGGCGCAGTCGCAGGTCGAGCAGCAGAACTTCGAGACGCGTAAGAACGTCCTGAAGTACGACGAGGTGCTCAACCGGCAGCGCGAGGTCATCTACGGCGAGCGCCGTCGCGTCCTGGAGGGCGAGGACCTGCAGGAGCAGATCCGCCACTTCATGGACGACACCATCGACGACTACATCCGGCAGGAGACCGCCGAAGGCTTCGCCGAGGAGTGGGACCTCGACCGGCTGTGGGGCGCGTTCAAGCAGCTCTACCCGGTGAAGGTCACCGTCGAAGAGCTGGAGGACGCGACCGGGGACCGGGCCGGGATCACCGCCGAGTTCATCGCGGAGTCCATCAAGGACGACATCCACGAGCAGTACGACGAGCGCGAGAAGCAACTCGGCTCGGACATCATGCGTGAGCTGGAGCGGCGCGTCGTGCTGTCCGTCCTGGACCGCAAGTGGCGTGAGCACCTCTACGAGATGGACTACCTCCAGGAGGGCATCGGCCTGCGGGCCATGGCGCAGAAGGACCCGCTGGTCGAGTACCAGCGCGAGGGCTTCGACATGTTCAACGCCATGATGGAGGGCATCAAGGAGGAGTCCGTCGGCTACCTGTTCAACCTGGAGGTCCAGGTCGAGCAGCAGGTCGAGGAGGTTCCGGTGCAGGATGCGGCCGAGCGGACCTCGCTTGCCAAGGAGGACGCCGCGGTTGCGGCTGCGGCACGTCCCGAGATCCGCGCCAAGGGGCTCGACGCTCCGCAGCGGCCGGACCGGCTGCACTTCTCCGCCCCCACGGTGGACGGGGAGGGAGGCGTCGTCGAGGGCGACTTCGCCAACGGTGACGGTGGGGCCGGGTCGGAGTCGGACGGGCTCACCCGGGCGGAGCGACGCAAGGCGCAGAAGAGCGGTGGCGGGGGGCGGCGCCGCAAGAAGTAGGTGCGGCTGCGCCTGCGTCCTGCGGGCGTGAGTTTGCTTGGTACGGCGGCTGGGGCCGGGCACCGAGGGGTGTCCGGCCCCAGCCGTGTGCGGGGCGGGCTGGGGCGCCGGGGTCGCCCGGCGCCCGTTCTGCCCTCACGCGCCGGACGGGCTCGGGGCGCGCTGCTCAGGGCGCGCTGTGCCGCGAGTGGTGGGTGCCGGGGGGTCTCGCCTCAGCTGCCGGACTTGGTGCCGCCCAGCTCTACCGCTGCGCAGCGCCAGCGCAGGTCCGGGCCCTGTTCCAGGCGGAAGGCCATGGCGCGCACCTCTTCGCCCGCCGCGATGCTCGCGCACGCTTCCACCACTCCCGGTGCGGGCTGGGCGCCGTGGCAGCGGCGCACCACCGGGCGGGCCCCGCGGGCCCTGAGCGGGGTTGCCGGGGCCAGTTCGGCCAGCTGGTCGTAGGCCTCGCCGATCGTGTGGCCGAGCATCCAGTGGACCGGTCGCTGGCCGCTGAGAACCGCGAGGAGGCGTTCCGCGAACCAGTGGTGCGGGCGCATCCGCTGCGCTGTCCGGCGACGCTCCGCCGGTACGGCTTCGGGCCTGCGCTGGTCGTGACGTCCGGCGGGCCGGGTCCTGTTCACGCTCATCGTTCATTGCCCCCGTTGATCCGAGGCCCGGTTGTCTACCGGGCAGTAACTTCTGCTGGGGATCTTCTACGGCGGTGGCGTACGCGGCCGCAAGCACCGTCGGGGCGCCGGGCGCGGTCCCAGAGGTTCACCTATCCGGGTGACGGGCGCGGTGCCGCAAGGTGCGTGGGGGCGGTGTGAGGGGTGAATTGTGCGCGTGGGGTGGACGAGCTGGAGGCCGTACCTGTAACCCCGATGGGGGACGTCGCACGTATCCTGAGAGCGTTCCGACTACGAAAGCGGCCAGCCATGCGCGTGTACGTCCCCCTGACCCTCTCCGGTCTCGCAGCGGCGCACCGGGCGGGCGAGGTCGGCCCCGGTCCGCTGACCGCCTACGCGGTCACTCCCGCGCTCCGCGAGTGGTACGTCTCCGACGACATCGAGGAGCTGGAGTACGCGGCGCTCAACCGGGCCGCGTCCGCCTCGCTGCGGATGATCGCCGGGGATCCGGGTGCCGTGCGCAGGCGCGTGGTCGTCGCCGTCGACGTACCGGACGGGGAAGCCGTCGCCGACCCCGACCACAGCCTCGATCCGTCGTCGCTCGGTGAGGTGCGGATCGCGTCCGCGGTGGCGCTGAAGAAGGCGGCCGCAGTGCATGTCGACGCGGACGACGCGGAGAAGGACGTGGCGGCGGCCGCCGCGGTACTCGGCGCGGCGGACCTCGGGGACGACGACGCGCAGTTCACCGTGGACGGTGCCGAGGACCACGAACTGCTCTGGTTCGGGGTGCAGGAGATTCCCAACCTGATCGGCTGACCCGTATCTGACCGGCTGACCCGTTGTCGTACCCGGCAGGTACTTTCTCTCCATGGGGACACATGGGAAGCACCGCACGCATCTGGTCTGGGACTGGAACGGCACACTGCTCGACGACAACGAGGCGGTCGTCGGCGCGACGAATGCCGCGTTCGCCGAGGTCGGCCTGGAGCCGCTCACGCTGGAGCAGTACCGGGAGATGTACTGCATCCCGATTCCCCGCTTCTACGAGCGGCTGATGGGTCGGCTGCCCACCGAGGCCGAGTGGGAGCGGATGGACGGGATCTTCCACCGGTACTACACGGAGCAGCGGGTCGCCTGCGGGCTGACCGCGGGGGCCGCGGAGCTGCTGGCGCAGTGGCAGCTCGCCGGGCGCAGCCAGTCGCTCCTGAGCATGTATGTCCACGAGCAGCTGGTGCCGGTGGTCCGGGGGTACGGGATCGAGCGGCACTTCACGCGGGTCGACGGCCGCACCGGGCCGTCCGGCGGCAGCAAGGCGCAGTACATGGAGCGGCACCTTGCCGCTCTGGACGGGATATCGCCCGAGCGCACGGTGGTCATCGGCGACGCGGTGGACGACGCGCTGGCCGCGGCGCATGTCGGTGCGGGGGCGGTGCTCTATACCGGGGGGTCGCACAGCCGGGCCAGCCTGGAGGCGGCCGGCGTGCCGGTGGTGGACAGTCTGGCCGAGGCTGTGGAGCTTGCCGAGCAGATGACCGGCTGAGGGGCGCCCGGAGGGGTCCGGCGGGGGCCGACGGGGAGCTGAGGGGGTTCTCGGCGACGTTTCGGCTCGGCGAGGCCTCAGCCCGCCCAGGCTTCAGTTCGCCGGGGCCTTCGTGCGCAGGACCTTCAGGAACTCGCGCATCCACGCCGAGTGGTCCGGCCAGGCGCGGGACGAGATCAGGGTGCCGTCCACCACCGCTTCGTGGTCCTCGAAGGTGGCACCCGCCGCCTGCATGTCGAGTTCCAGTGCGGGGTAGGCCGTGACGCGGCGGCCGCCCAGTTCGCCGATCGCCGCCGTCAGCAGAGGGCCGTGACAGATCTGGGCGACCGGCCTGTCCGAGTCGAAGAAGGCCTTGAGGATCTTGCGGAGCTCGGCGTCGTTGCGCAGGTACTCGGGGGCGCGTCCGCCCGGGATGACCAGGGCGGCGTAGTCTCCGGCGTCGACCTCGGAGAACGCCAGGTCGGCCGGCCAGGTGTAGCCGGGCTTCTCGGTGTACGTGTCGAAGCCGGGCTCGAAGTCGTGGACGACGAAGCGGAGCGTCTTGCGGGCGGGGGCCGCGATATGGACGTCGTACCCCTCCTCGCGCAGCCGCTGGTACGGGTACAGGACTTCCAGGGACTCGGCGGCGTCGCCGGTGACGATCAGGACCTTCGGTGCCATGGTGCGGGCTCCCCTCGCGCGGACGTCTGCGTCAAGCGTGCATCTGCCCGTTGCGCGCTGTCCAGAGTGTCAAAGTTCGGGACCTTCTTTTGTACACATACGGCTCATGACGGTTCCGGGTACGGGCGAGATAGCCTGGACCCGTGATCAGCGCGATACGCCTTGGGGGCAGCGAAGCCCCCGGCCTGCGCCCGGAGTGCCACCGTGCCCGGGCGATCACTGATCCCTTCGTCCCGGACCCACTGCCGAAAATGGCCGATATGGTCCCGGGCATCTCTCGTAGCGGCATAGCGTCGTCTCAGACCGGAAACCCCGTGTCGTGGCGGTACGTCGCTTTTTTCACCTACGTCACGCAACGGCGCGCGACAGGAGCCAGAGGACATGCAGACCAAGCTGGACGAAGCCAAGGCCGAGCTGCTCGCACGGGCGGCACGGGTAGCTGACAACAGTCCGGGCGGTGGTGTCGGCGGCCCGGGCGGTACCCCCCGGGTGCACGTCGAGGGCATCGCGGCCGGCGCCACCGGTGCCGGGCAGGGCGAGCGTCCGGGCCCGGACGTGCTGCTCTCGTACCTCCAGCGCTACTACCTGCACACCGCTCCGGAGGACCTCGTCGGCCGCGACCCGGTCGATGTCTTCGGTGCTGCCTCCTCCCACTACCGGCTCGCGGAGAACCGCCCGCAGGGCACCGCGAACGTCCGGGTGCACACCCCGACCGTCGAGGAGAACGGCTGGACCTGCAGCCACTCCGTCGTCGAGGTCGTCACCGACGACATGCCGTTCCTGGTCGACTCCGTCACCAATGAGCTGTCCCGGCAGGGGCGCGGCATCCACGTCGTGATCCACCCGCAGGTCGTCGTCCGTCGCGATGTCACCGGCAAGCTCATCGAGGTCCTCGCCGAGGGCAACGGCCTCACTGCCGACCAGCAGGGCCGCAAGGGCGCCAACGGGGCCAAGGGGACCACGCACGCGCTGCCGCACGACGCGCTCATCGAGTCCTGGATCCACGTCGAGATCGACCGCGAGACCGACCGCGCCGACCTGAAGCAGATCTCCCTGGATCTGCTCCGCGTGCTGTCCGACGTACGGGAGACCGTCGAGGACTGGGACAAGATGCGCGACGCCGCGCTGCGCATCGCCGACGACCTGCCCGGCGAGCCGCTCGACGAGCTCACCGACGAAGAGGTGAACGAGGCCCGCGAGCTGCTGCGGTGGCTCTCCGCCGACCACTTCACCTTCCTCGGCTACCGCGAGTACGAGCTGAAGGACGGCGACGCACTGGCCGCCGTCCCCGGCACCGGCCTCGGCATCCTGCGCTCCGACCCGCACCACAGCGAGGACGAGGCGCACCCGGTCAGCCCGTCCTTCGAGCGGCTGCCCGCCGACGCCCGCGCCAAGGCCCGCGAGCACAAGCTGCTGATCCTCACCAAGGCGAACAGCCGGTCGACCGTGCACCGCCCCAGCTACCTCGACTACGTCGGCGTGAAGAAGTTCGACACCGACGGCAATGTCATCGGTGAGCGCCGCTTCCTCGGACTGTTCTCCTCCGCCGCCTACACCGAGTCCGTGCGCCGGGTGCCCGTCATCCGCCGCAAGGTCGCCGAGGTGCTGGAGGGCGCGGGCTTCTCGCCCAACAGCCACGACGGACGCGATCTGCTGCAGATCCTGGAGACGTACCCGCGCGACGAGCTCTTCCAGACTTCCGTCGACCAGCTGCGCTCCATCGTGACGTCCGTGCTGTACCTCCAGGAGCGGCGCCGACTGCGCCTCTACCTCCGCCAGGACGAGTACGGGCGCTACTACTCCGCGATCGTCTACCTGCCGCGCGACCGCTACACCACCGGTGTGCGGCTGCGGCTGATCGACATCCTGAAGGAGGAGCTCGCCGGCACCAGCGTCGACTTCACCGCCTGGAACACCGAGTCGATCCTTTCCCGGCTGCACTTTGTCGTGCGTGTCGCGCCCGGCACCGAGCTGCCCGACCTGACCGGCGCCGAGGTCGACCGCATCGAGGCGCGTCTCGTCGAGGCCGCCCGCTCCTGGGCCGACGGCTTCCAGGAAGCGCTGACCGCCGAGTGCGGTGAGGAGCGCGCCGCCGAGCTGCTGCGCCACTACGGTCACTCGTTCCCCGAGGGCTACAAGGCCGACCACACGCCGCGTGCCGCCGTCGCCGACCTGGTCCACCTCGAAGCGCTGAAGAAGGACGAGAAGGACTTCGCGCTCAGCCTGTACGAGCCGGTCGGCGCCGGCCCCGGTGAGCGCCGCTTCAAGATCTACCGGACGGGTGACCAGGTCTCCCTCTCCGCCGTTCTCCCCGCGCTCCAGCGGCTCGGGGTCGAGGTCGTCGACGAGCGTCCGTACGAGCTGCGCTGCGCGGACCGTACGCACGCCTGGATCTACGACTTCGGGCTGCGGATGCCGCAGGTCAACGGCAGTGGCACCTACCTCGCCGACGACGCCCGCGACCGGTTCCAGGACGCGTTCGCCGCGGTGTGGACCGGGCAGGCCGAGAACGACGGCTTCAACTCCCTGGTGCTCGGCGCGGGTCTGAACTGGCGGCAGGCGATGGTGCTGCGCGCCTACGCGAAGTACCTGCGGCAGGCCGGTTCGACCTTCAGCCAGGACTACATGGAGGACACCCTCCGTAACAACGTCCACACCACCCGGCTGCTGATCTCCCTCTTCGAGGCCCGGATGTCGCCCGGTCGGCAGAGCGCCGGCACGGAGCTGACCGACGGTCTCCTCGAAGAGCTCGACGGGGCACTCGACCAGGTCGCCTCGCTCGACGAGGACCGGATCCTGCGGTCCTTCCTCACCGTCATCAAGGCGACCCTGCGCACGAACTTCTTCCAGGTGGCGGACGGCGGCAAGCCGCACGGGTACGTCTCGATGAAGTTCGACCCGCAGGCCATCCCGGACCTTCCGGCGCCCCGCCCGGCGTTCGAGATCTGGGTGTACTCGCCGCGCGTCGAGGGTGTCCACCTGCGCTTCGGCAAGGTCGCCCGCGGTGGTCTGCGCTGGTCGGACCGGCGGGAGGACTTCCGTACGGAGATCCTCGGCCTGGTCAAGGCGCAGATGGTGAAGAACACCGTCATCGTGCCGGTCGGCGCCAAGGGCGGCTTCGTCGCCAAGCAGCTGCCGGACCCGGCCGTCGACCGTGACGCCTGGATGGCCGAGGGCATCGCCTCGTACCGGACATTCATCTCGGCGCTGCTCGACATCACCGACAACCTGGTGGCCGGCGAGGTCGTGCCGCCCGTCGACGTCGTGCGCCACGACGAGGACGACACCTATCTCGTGGTCGCCGCCGACAAGGGCACCGCGAGCTTCTCCGACATCGCCAACGAGGTCGCCGTCGGGTACGGCTTCTGGCTCGGCGACGCGTTCGCCTCCGGTGGTTCCGCCGGTTACGACCACAAGGGCATGGGCATCACCGCCCGCGGCGCCTGGGAGTCCGTGAAGCGGCACTTCCGCGAGCTCGGCCACGACACCCAGACCGAGGACTTCACGGTCGTCGGCGTCGGCGACATGTCCGGTGACGTGTTCGGCAACGGCATGCTGCTCTCCGAGCACATCCGGCTCGTCGCCGCGTTCGACCACCGGCACATCTTCCTCGACCCGACCCCGGACGCCGCCACCTCGTACGCCGAGCGGCGCCGCCTCTTCGACCTGCCGCGCAGCTCCTGGGCCGACTACAGCAAGGACCTGCTCTCCGCCGGCGGCGGCATCCACCCCCGTACCGCGAAGTCGATCCCGATCAACGCGCACGTCCGCGAGGCGCTCGGCATCAAGTCGGGGGTCACCAAGATGACGCCCGCCGACCTGATGCAGACCATCCTCAAGGCGCCCGTCGACCTGGTGTGGAACGGCGGCATCGGTACGTACATCAAGTCGTCGGCCGAGTCGAACGCGGACGTCGGCGACAAGGCCAACGACGCGATTCGCGTCAACGGTGAGGACCTGCGGGCCAAGGTCGTCGGCGAGGGCGGCAACCTCGGTGCGACGCAGCTCGGCCGGATCGAGTTCGCCCGGGGCGGCGGCCGGATCAACACCGACGCGATCGACAACAGCGCCGGTGTGGACACCTCCGACCACGAGGTGAACATCAAGATCCTGCTCAACGGGCTGGTCCGGGACGGCGACATGACCGTCAAGCAGCGCAACAAGCTGCTTGCGGACATGACCGATGAGATCGGCCGTCTGGTGCTGCGCAACAACTACGCGCAGAACACCGCGCTCGCCAACTCCGTCACCCAGTCCGCCTCCCTGCTCCACGCCCAGCAGCGCTTCATGCGCCGCCTGGGCCGCGACGGGCACCTGGACCGTGCGCTGGAGTTCCTGCCCACCGACCGGCAGATCCGGGAGCTGCTGAACAGCGGCAAGGGGCTCACCCAGCCCGAGCTCGCCGTACTGCTGGCCTACACGAAGATCACCGCATCCGACGAGCTGATCCGGACCAGCCTGCCGGACGACCCGTACCTGCAGAAGCTGCTGTACGCCTACTTCCCGGATCAGCTGCGCGCGCAGTTCCCCGAGGCGGTCGACGGACACGCGCTGCGTCGCGAGATCATCACCACGGTGCTGGTCAACGACACGGTGAACACCGGTGGTTCGACCTTCCTGCACCGGATGCGGGAAGAGACCGGCGCATCGATCGAGGAGATCGTGCGGGCACAGGCCGCAGCCCGCGAGATCTTCGGCCTGGGCCAGGTGTGGGACGCCGTCGAGGCGCTCGACAACAAGGTCGCCGCCGATGTGCAGACCCGGATCAGGCTGCACTCGCGCCGGCTCGTCGAGCGCGGCTCGCGCTGGCTGCTCGGCAACCGGCCGCAGCCGCTGGAGATCGCCGGGACGATCGGCTTCTTCAAGGACGGCGTCGACCAGGTCTGGGCCGAGCTGCCCAAGATGCTGAAGGGCGCCGACGAGGAGTGGTACCAGTCGATCCTGGACGAGCTCACCGAGGCGGGCGTCCCGGACGAGCTGGCGCAGCGCGTCGCCGGGTTCTCCTCCGCCTTCCCGGCGCTCGACATCGTGGCGATCGCGGAGCGCGTCGGCAAGGACCCGCTCGCCGTCGCCGAGGTCTACTACGACCTCGCGGACCGGCTGGGCATCACCCAGCTGATGGACCGGATCATCGAGCTGCCGCGGAGCGACCGCTGGCAGTCCATGGCCCGTGCCTCCATCCGTGAGGACCTGTACGCCGCGCATGCCGCGCTCACCGCGGATGTGCTGAGCGCGGGCAACGGGACGTCGACGCCGCCGGAGCGGTTCGAGGCGTGGGAGGAGAAGAACGCGGCGATCCTGACGCGTTCGCGCTCCACGCTGGAGGAGATCCAGGGGTCGGACGCGTTCGACCTGGCGAACCTGTCGGTGGCCATGCGGACGATGCGGACGCTGCTGCGCACGCACGGCTGATCGGGCGGCGCTTGTACGGAAAGGGGGGCGCCCCGGGCTTTCGGCCCGGGGCGAAGCGGCCGAGCCGTCGCCGGGCATGCAACACGCACCCCGCACCTATGAACT